>CAYSZC010000265.1:0-1519 GCA_964435345.1 uncultured Thermotogaceae bacterium | reverse complement strand
GACGCTGTAATGGCGACAGGAAAGGAGATGCAAGAGATGTGGGTAATGCTGAGCACGCCGGGCAGGGGAGAGGCTCTGACAAGCTGACCGCTGGTAGAACGCGCATCACGTCGCGCTTCGCGCCTAAGTCAATACCATTGCCCTCGGGGGGGGAGAGGAGAAGGAGGGGGGGCGTCCGTAGTGAGGGGAACTGCGTAGGGGAGCGGGTA
This sequence comes from uncultured Thermotogaceae bacterium, assembly GCA_964435345.1. GTDB lineage: Bacteria > Bipolaricaulota > Bipolaricaulia > Bipolaricaulales > Bipolaricaulaceae > Bipolaricaulis. The sequence continues at coordinate 1,310 of CAYSZC010000265.1, read as the reverse complement.
TGCCTACCATGACAGGACAACAGCGGCGGTGGTTCTCACACAGGCTGCTAGCGTTGGGTAGAATAGGGGCCGGCGGAGAGTAGCGCAGGTTGGTCAGCGCGCATGGTTCGGGACCATGAGGTCGGCGGTTCAAATCCGCCCTCTCCGACCAGCCAGGGCCCGAGGCGGCCCCCTGCTTCTTGCTGCACAGTGAAGGGAGGGAGGACAAGTTGAAGGTCTACATCAGCGCCGATATCGAGGGCGTGACCGGGGTCACGCACAGGGACGAAACCGAGATCGGGAAGCCCGACTACGGGACGTTTCGGGAGCAGATGACGGCCGAGGTGGCGGCGGCGTGTGAGGCCTCCACAGCCGCAGGGGCATCCGAGATCTGGATTAAGGATGCCCACGCCACCGGACGGAACCTGCTCGCCGCGAAACTCCCGCCTGGGGCACGGCTCGTTCGGGGCTGGAGCGGGCACCCGTTCTCGATGGTCCAGGAGCTTGACGCGACGTTTGCGGCCCTGATCTTGATCGGATACCACGCCCGGGCCGGGTCCGCGGCGAGCCCGCTTGCCCACACCAGCACTGGGGTTTTCGCCTACATCAAGGTGAACGATCGCTACGCCTCGGAGCTCCTCCTTCACGGATACGCGGCGGCCTCGGTAGGCGTCCCCCTCGTGTTCGTATCCGGCGACGCCGGCGTCTGCGAGGAGGCGCGCGCGCTCGGCCCCGCGATCGTCACGTTTCCCGTCAAGCACGGCGTGGGGGGGGCGACGGTGAACATCCATCCCGAACAAGCGCTCCAGGGGATTCGGGATGGAGTCCGGAAAGCACTGCAAGGCAACCTCAGCCGATGCCGGTTCTCGTTGCCGGACCGGTTCGCGGTGGAGGTTGGCTACAAGGACCACGCCAAGGCCTACCGGGCCTCGTTCTACCCCGGGGCGTCCCTCTCCGGACCGAGTGCGGTGACGTTCGAGGCGGGCGACTACTTCGAGGTACTGCGGTTCCTCATGTTCGTGACGTAGCGGTGCTACGCACGACGCCCTGGCGTACATGTTTCGCGTACCTCGAATCCACCGCAGAGACACGGAGTGTGCAGAGGAATCTTGGAGCGAGGATTCAACCAACTTAGGACTTGGATTCAATTCCGGAACTCCTTTTCTCTGCGTCCTCCGCGTCTTGGCGATCAAAAAGTACCACCAGCCGTTGACGGCGCCGGACAACGAACATAGAATCCCGAAAGCCGGGTGGGAGTTTGCGGGTATAGCTCAGTGGTAGAGCACTGGCCTTCCAAGCCGGTAACGCGGGTTCGATTCCCGCTACCCGCT
>CAYSZC010000264.1:0-1522 GCA_964435345.1 uncultured Thermotogaceae bacterium | reverse complement strand
CAGTTCGGGGTTCCTCTGCGACCTCGGCGTCCTCGGAGGTGAACGCCCTCTGTTGGGTTATGCTACGTGGAAACCATGGCATCGTAGCCCGTGGCGGGGAGGGTGCAAGATGAGGATCGGCGCCGGGGAGTATCGGGGGCACCGACTGGCGGGTCCGCGGGGGCGGGACATCCGCCCGCTGCGGGATCGGGTCCGCCTCGCCCTGTTCGATACTCTCCGCGAGCTCGTGCCGGGGGCGCGATTCCTCGATCTCTTCGCCGGGACCGGGGCGGTAGGGCTGGAGGCCCTGTCCCGTGGAGCGGCCCACGCCGTGTTCGTGGACGCCTCGACCCCGGCGGTCCGCCTGGTCCAGGAAAACATCCGCCGGTTGGGGTGCGCCGACCGGTCCGAGGTGATCGCAGGCGACGTGTTCACCGCGGTCCGGTCCCTGACAAAGAAGGGATCGGCGTTCGATCTCGTGTTCATCGGCGCGCCGTACGGAAGCGGGCTCGCCGCCCGAACGACGGAGGTGCTTGGGGAGCTCTGCCCGCTCGCTCCTGGGGCGATGGTCGTCGCGGAGTCCTTTCACAAAGAGCAGATCGCCGATGAGTACGGCCGCCTTCGCCTCGAGCTGCGCCGCGACTACGGGGAGACGCGGCTCTCGTTCTACCGGTTTGTGCCCGAGGGAGAGAAACGCTAGACTGACCGGCAACCGAGGGCATGATGGCTAAACCGTTCATCCTGGTCACGAACGACGACGGGTACCTCTCGCCGGGGCTCTTGGCGCTGCGCAACGCCCTGGCCGAGGTGGGGGAGGCGTGGGTGCTCGCCCCGGACCGCAACTGGTCGGCGGCCTCCCGGACCCGGGTGTTCCACAAGCCGCTGCGGTTCTCCACCGCCCGGCTTCCCGACGGAGAGGAGGTCCACGTGACGAACGGGGCCCCGTCCGACTGCGTGCTTCTCGCTCTCCTCGGCCTCGCCCCACGGAAGCCAGACCTGGTCGTTGCCGGAATCAACATGGGGGCGAACATCGGGCACGACGTGACCTACTCCGGCACGGTAGCCGCGGCGATGGAGGGCGCCTCGGCCGGGCTCCCCGCGATCGCGGTGTCCCTGGACCTCGGTCCGGAAGAGGGGAGGGAAGGGAACCCCGACTACGAGACCGCGGCGGCGCTCACGGCGCGGGTGGCGCGGCTCGCCCTGGGCGGCCGAAGCTCGCTTGCCGGAACCCTCCTCAACGTGAACGTGCCCCGCGGCGTGCCTAAGGGGGTCCGGGTGACCCGCCTGGGGGGCAAGATCTGGACCGACGACCTCGTGCGCGGGAAGGACCCCCGGGGCCGTGACTACTACTGGCTTACCGGGGAGATGTTCACCTCGCCGCCGCCGGGGGAGGAGGACACCGATGTGTGGGCCGTGCTCTCCGGGTACGTCTCGATCACCCCGCTGCACCTCGACCTCACCGCGTACCCGGTGCTGGATGCCTTGCGCCGGTGGGAAAAGGAACTCACCTAGGTGTGCGCCAGTAGCCCGCGGAGCCTTCGGC
>CAYSZC010000263.1:0-1544 GCA_964435345.1 uncultured Thermotogaceae bacterium | reverse complement strand
CAGGGACGCAAGGTCGAAGGCGGGGTTCACTTGCGCACGCTGTGGGGCGAGTTGGCGTATCAGCTCGGCGGGAGGGCTCTCTACGAGCGCGTGCGGGCGAACGACGAGAGCCGGCGGGTGCCGCAGGGGATCTTCTTCGAGATCCTGCAGGCCGCTTCTCCGTGTCTGATTCTTCTCGACGAGCTGGCCGACTACTGCGTGGGCGCAGCGGCAGTGCCGGTTGGTGACACGAGCCTGGCGGATCAGACCGTCTCCTTCATCCAGCAGTTGACCGAGTCCGTGCAGCAAGTCCCGGGCGCAGTCGTGGTCGCCACCCTCCCGGCGAGCAAATACGAGGTTGCCCAGAGCGAGAAAGGGCAGGAAGCTTTCGTGACCCTGGAAAAGCGCTTCCAGCGCCTCGGGGCCGACGTCAAGCCCGTCGCCGACGAGGAGATCTACGAGGTCGTCCGCGCCCGCCTGTTCGAGTCCATTGTACCGGAGAGCGAGCCGGACTATCCCCAGAAAGTCGCCCAGGTCTATCAGGGCATGTACGCCACCCACGCCGGCGAAGTACCCTCGGAGGCGGCGAAGAACACGTACCGCGAGCAACTCCAGCGAGCCTATCCCTTCCATCCTCTCTTGATCGACGCGCTCTATACCCGTTGGGGCAGCCACCCCGACTTCCAGCGGACGCGGGGCGTGCTACGCCTGCTGGCGAGTATCGTGGGCGACCTGTGGAAGCGCCGGCACGGGAGCACCGAGACCCAGCATCTCATCCAGCCTTGCCATGTCCGCTGGTCCGTCGACGCTCTGCAGGCGGCTCTGACTCGTCTCTGGGGACCGCCGTACCAGTCCGTCGCTGCCGCCGACGTCATCGGTGACCGGTCCAACGCTGGCATCTTCGACGAGGAACGCGGCGGTGACTACCGGAGCGAGGCCATCGGGCAGGGGCTGGCGTCCGCCATCCTGCTCGGCTCGTTCGGCGGCCAGGGCGGCCGCAGCGGATTCAGCTCGAAGGACCTGAAACTCGCGTGCTCCCGGCAGGGCCTGAACTGGAATTACGCGGACGGTGCCTTGTTGGAGCTGGAGAACCGCTGCTTCTACCTCCACACAGCGACGGCCGGGAGCCTCGGCAAACGCTACTGGTTCGGCACAAAGCCGACGCTGAACAAGCTGGTTGTCCAGTACCGCCAGCAGAGCGCGAAGGAGAACTTCGGGGAAGAGATTCTCGAGGACCTCCGGACCGAGTCGCAAAAGGGCGCGCTGGCCGGTGCGACGTGGCGTGTGATCGTCAACCCCGGCGAGGACCTGCCGGAGCAGAGGTCCCTTACGCTGCTGGTCCTTCCGCCGTCGCTCGTTTGGGACGAGAACGGCGGGGCGAAGGACGCGATCCAGGAACGCGTGAAGGCGATCAGCACCCGGTGCGGCGGAAAGGACCGCCTCTACCGCAACACGCTCCTCTTCCTGGCCGGGACCGCTCGGGGGCTGAGCAAACTCCGGCAGGCACACCGCGAGCGGGCGGCTCTGGAAGGCGTGCGCGCAGACTATTGGGATCAGCTCGACGA
>CAYSZC010000262.1:0-1547 GCA_964435345.1 uncultured Thermotogaceae bacterium | reverse complement strand
TGAGCAAGTTTGGCAACGGAGCTATCGCGCGGGGGCATCGCGGAATGGCCGCCCGGACCTTCCGCAACGAGGCGGAGGGTGAGGTAGCCCTTCTCCGCCACCCCGACCATCGCCACCGGCGCGCCCACCCCGGACACCTCTCCCTCGGCGAGGATCGCCCCGCCCTCGTCGAGGACCCATTCCAGCTTCACTCCCCGCGAGCCGAGGAGTGCGGCGATCACTTTCGCCCCGCGCAGGCCGGAGACCTCCTCGTCGTGCCCGAACGCGAGGTACACCGTGCGCCGGGGCTGGAACCCGTCCGCGAGGAGCATCTCCACCGCCTCGAGGGTTGCCACGACGCTCGCCTTCGTGTCGAGCGTCCCCCGGCCCCACACGAACCCGTCGGCGACCGCCCCGGAGAACGGGGGATGGGTCCAGTTCGCCTCTGTCCCGGGCTCGACCGGCACCACGTCGAGGTGGCCCATGAGGAGGATCGGCTTGAGCGCGGGATCGCTTCCCGCCCAGGTGTAGACGAGACTGTGTTCGGAGACGATCTCCCGCGCAAGCGCAGCGTGGAGGCGGGGGAACGCCCGCTCGAACAGCTCGCGGAGCTCGGCAAACGGCCGGGGATCGAACGCCGTCGGATCTTGCTGGGAGACGGTCGCGCAGCGGACCGCCGCCGCGAGGTGGCCGACGACCCGATCCGGATCGCCTACTAGGCCTGCTCTCCGTGAGCCGGGAGGCTCCGGGCGCACTCGCAGCGCCCGTACGACAGAGATCAGCGCCACGGTGACAATCCCAGCCCCCAGCATGTACCCCAGAACGATCATGCACCCTCCTCGCAGACGAATAGCCGAGGGTAGTATGCTCCGGTCTGCACAGCAACTTCCGTCTCGTCGGTCTCGAAGCGCGCAGGGTTTCTCGACCCTACCGGGGAACTTGTCACCCAGAGAGCGCCGTGTATACTCGCCTTATCCTGTAGTGCGCTTTTCAGGAGGACGGGGTGCGTAGGTAGGCCAGATAGCGATGCAGGCGAACCGGCGGCTGGACGAGGTTCCAGCCGATGTCCGGCGACGCGTCGCGGTGGGCCCCAGCACCCGCTCCTCAAGATCTCAACCGATAATCCTGTTCACTCCGTCTTGCTCAGTCCCACCGACGGCCGTTCCCGAGAGTTGGTCTACAGGAGGTGGGGCGATGTCCTCCCTCGCGTTTCACAACGTCTCGTTCGGGTACGAATCGGCCACCGATCCCCTCTTCTCAGAGGTGAGCTTCGGCCTCTCGCCAGGGTGGACGGGGGTGATCGGCGCCAATGGCGCGGGCAAGACCACGCTTCTCCGCCTGGCGTGCCGGGAGCTCGTCCCGCAACGGGGTACGGTCCTCGCCCCGGACCACGCCGGGTACTGTCCCCAGCGCACCGACGACCCGCCCCCTCGGCTTGCCGAGCTCATTCAGGCGGGGGATGGAGAATCGTTCCGGATCAGGCGAGGCCTCGGCATCGGGGACGATTGGCTCGATCGCTGGGACACTCTCTCCCACGGGGAGCGCAAACGGGCTCAGATCGGGGTCGC
>CAYSZC010000261.1:0-1550 GCA_964435345.1 uncultured Thermotogaceae bacterium | reverse complement strand
CTCCCTAACCCTCCCCCATCCGAGGGGGAGGGGAAAGCGAACGGCGGGAGAGGGTTGGGGTGAGGCTAATGAGTGCGTATCCCTACTGCTCCCTCTCCCCCGGGCGGGAGAGGGTTGGGGTGAGGCTAATGAGTGCGTATCCCTACTGCTCCCTCTCCCCCGGGCGGGAGAGGGCTGGGGTGAGGCTAATGAGTGCGTATCCCTACTGCTCCCTCTCCCCCGGGCGGGAGAGGGTTGGGGTGAGGGGGCTACAAGGAGGTCAACGTGGGTTACCGGTACGTGGTGATCGGAGCAGGACGGCAGGGCGTGGCCGCGGCGTACGACCTCGCCCGCCATGGCGACGCGGAGCGGATCACGCTCCTCGACCGCGACATCGTGATCGCACGCGCGGGAGCGGAACGGCTGAATCGGTTCTTCGGCCGGCGCGTGGCCGACGCCGCGGTCGGGGATGCCTCCCAACCGCAGACGCTCGCCTCGTTCCTCGCGGAGGCCGATGGGCTCCTCTCCGCCGCCTCGTACCGGGTCAACCTCGGCCTGTCCCGGATCGCCATCGAGACGAAGACGCACATGGTGGACCTCGGCGGACACACCGGGATCGTCCGGGAGCAGCTCGCGCTCGACCGGGAGGCGAAGAACGCGAGGGTCGCCCTCGTCCCCGACTGCGGGATGGGACCGGGGATGAACGTGACGCTCGCCCTGGTAGCGATGGACCTCCTCGCCGAGGCTGAGGAGGTGCGGATCTACGACGGGGGCCTCCCCGAGGACCCGAGACCACCGTGGAACTACGCCCTGTTCTTCAGCGCCGAGGGGCTGGTGAACGAGTACGAGAGCGAGGCGTACTGCCTCCGCGGAGGAGAGGTCACGCCCGTCCCCGCCCTGACCTACCTGGAAGAACTGGAGATCCCCCCGCTGGGGCGGTTGGAGGCGTTCGTGACCTCGGGCGGGCTCTCCACCATGCCATGGACCTTCGCGGGGAAGCTGCGCGTTCTGGAGAACAAGACCCTCCGCTATCCTGGCCACGGCCACCTCCTCCAGGGCCTCCGCGCCCTGGGGCTGTTCGGCCGGCAGCCGATCCCCGTGGGCAACGCCACCCTCGTGCCCCGGGATCTGTTGATCGCCCTCTTCGACCGCTCCCTCTCCGACCCGGAAGCCCGCGACGTGTGCGTGATCCACGTTCGGGCCACGGGGATCAAGGACGGCCGCCCGGCCGAGGCACGGGTTCAGCTCGTGGACCGATTCGATCCCGCGACCGGGTTCCGGGCGATGGAGCGGCTCACTGGCTGGCACGCCGCGATCGTGCTGGCGCTCGCGGTGAACGGGGAGGTCCCGCCTGGGGCGACCCCAATCGAGCGGGCACTTTCCGGAGAGAGGTTCCTGGCCGAGGCCCCCAAGCGCGGCTGGCACGTCACCATGTCCGTGGCTCCCCACCGGTAATCCTCGTCAGCCAAGGATGCGCAAGCCCCGCTCGCCAGAAGGCGAATTGCGAACCGCGAAGCCCTGTTGAGTACCGTATCGCCGGCATCCACTCGTAGCCGAGGCTGATGGGATGC
>CAYSZC010000260.1:0-1553 GCA_964435345.1 uncultured Thermotogaceae bacterium | reverse complement strand
GGAGGCCCGCTCGACCTGCGAGGCGACGCTCCCGCGGTGAGCTGTGGCAATGGTTCTGGAGGGTCATCGGCTGTCCGGACGGGCCTGTACCTCCCACAGAGCGGAGATCGGCACGGCCCACAACCGCGGCCCAAACGGGATCGCTTCTTCTCCTAAGTAGAGCAAGACCCCTTGGACGAACCGTTCATCGAGGGCAGATTGGAGGAGAGAGAGCCCCGAGAAGTCGCGGGCCGTCACGGTATGCGCGGCCTTCACCTCGATGCCAACGACGCGCCCCGCTCGGTTCTCGAGGACGATGTCCACTTCCTGTTGGTTGTGGGTCCGAAAGTGGCCTACGGTCGGACGGCAGCGGCTCCAGGCGCTCTGTTTCCGCAGCTCTCCCACCACGAAGCTCTCCAACAGCGAGCCGAGGGTGGCGGGGTCTTCGGTCACCCGTTCCGGGTCGAGGCCAAGGAGGTAAGCGGTGAGCCCGGAATCTACAAGCGCGGCCTTGGGCGACTTCACGAGACGCTTGCCGAGGTTCACCATCCAGGGGGGTACTGGCTGGTAGAGGAACAGGGTTTCGAGGTAGGCCAGGTAGCGCTTGAGGGTGGTCTGCGGGAGCTGGAGGGCGGTGGCGAGGTTCGTGTTGTTCAACAGCCCACTCGTGCGAGTCGCGAGTAGACGCAGCAAGCGCGGGATGGCCGTAGCGTACTCGATGTTCGCGAGATCACGGATGTCCCGCTGGACCAGTAGGGCAACGTACGCATCAAACCATGCTTCGCGTCGCTCCGGTGTGCCACGGCGGACGACCTCGGGGAAGCCCCCCAAGGTCACCCGGTTCGCGATGTCGCTACGCGACGTGGTGAAGGAGGTCCGACGGGGGAATTCCTCCTCGAACACCGCATCCACGAAGCCTTCGGTCACACCAGCCATCTCACCCTGAGAAAGAGGCCATAGGGTGAGGATCTCCACCCGCCCAGTGAGCGCCTCCCCGATTTGGGGAAGGAGAAGCACATCGGCTGATCCGGTGAGGAGGAATCGGCCTGGGCTGCGGTCCCTGTCCACCGCCTGTTTGATCGCGCGGAGGAGGTTCGGGGCGTGCTGGACCTCGTCGAGCACCATCCTCTCGGGAGCGGCGGCAAGGAACCCCACCGGGTCGGCCTGAGCAGCGGCGAGGATGGTCGGATCATCGAGCGTCAGGTACCGCGCCGGGTGGTCCTCGTTGGCCAGCTGTTGCACCAGCGTGCTCTTTCCAGTCTGCCGTGCCCCTTGGAGGAACACCACTGGACTGTCCGCCAAGGCGGCGAGTAAGGCCCCCGTCAGATTTCGGCGGTACATGGGGTCAGTGTATCCACGACATGGCTGAAAATCAACCATGCAACGGATGATTATCAGCCACACGCTAAGAACCTCGATTGTTCCTGAAGTCGCGCCTCTTCGTTCTTACGGGGCGAGGCTGTCTCTCGCCAGTGGGGCCGTGTCCTGGGAGGATGCTCCTTGGGCTAGCAGCCTGTGTGCGAATAGCCCGCTGAGCCTTCGGCCACGCGGAGAAGATCGGATCCCCGCGGTTG
>CAYSZC010000259.1:0-1569 GCA_964435345.1 uncultured Thermotogaceae bacterium | reverse complement strand
TGACTTGTGACTTGCGACTGTCCTCGTGGTGAAGCGCTGCGCAGTCCTGGGGTTGAGGCCCTAACGGCCGGGGGCTTCTCTACCACTAAGTAAGGACACGAAGACACGAAGAGATTCGGGCTTTCAACCCTAAGATCGGTGCGCTTTCAGTGGTCCCAGCGGCAATGAGGGCTGCGCGCCTTTGTGGTTCGGTTGCGCTTCTCTTTGTGTCCTTTGTGGTGAAGCGCTGCGCAGTCCCAGGGTTGTGAAACTGCTTCTGGCGATGTGAAGTTCTCGGCACGGTCCGGCGTCCTCCACGGTGAGAGGAGCTGAGACGCTGACCGCAGGTCTGGATCCCTTCGCTAGGTTAGGGGATCTGCCGAAGCGTCCCTTCGATGAGAGATCTCAGGTCGCGGAGGCGCTGCTCCTGAGCTTTCACTGCCCCGTAACGGACAAGGGGAAGAGGCGTACCCAGCAGGTCTCGAACCGCCTTCTCCTTCGCCGTGACGATCGCCAGGGCCTGCTCGTAGTGGGCCCGGGCCTCGGGCCAGAGGAACATCATCCGCGCGACCTCGCCGAGCTGGAACCGTGCCCACTCGTGGTTGGGGTCAAGCGCAACTAGGCCCTCGAGGCGCCGCTGGGCCGCGACGTGCTCCCCATCCTTGAGGTCGGCGATCGCCAGGAGGTAGCGGGCCTCGATCTCCATGTCCCGCGGGGGGATCGTGGCCAGGAGTTCCTCCAGCAGGCCCCGCGCCTCGGGGATGTCCCCCAAGGCGAGATCTACCGAGGCCAGTTGCATGTACAGGAACTCCGGTCGGTAGCGAGAGAGGCACGCGCGGAACGCGGCCTGGGCGGCCCGGAGATCCCCGGCCTGACCATGGGCGACCCCCAGCCAGTACAGGCTCAGCCGGGGGGAAAAGTCCAGTTCCACCGCCCGCGTAAGCTGTCGCCGGGCGAGGGGCACGTCCCCGCGGTGCAGGGAGATCTGCCCAGCGAGGAGATGGGCATCGGCAATCATGTCCCGCACCGCGATCACGGACACGGCCAGCCCGAACAGACATAGACCGGCTACCGTGACCTTGAGCCCGCGCCCTCGCAGCCGGACGGAGAGATCCCCCACCGGCCCGTAGCGGGGGGAGAGCGCCAGCCCGAGAATCGTTACGAACGCGAGGCTCGACGCCGGGAGGCGCCAGGGGAACGTAGGCACGGCGTGGACAAGGAACGCGATCAGCCCTCCCCCCAGGAACAGGAGCTCCAGCCGTTTCTGCGGATCCTCCTGCGCATTCAGCCGCCGGAGACCGAAATACGCCAGCAGGCCGAGGCCCACCAGGAGCACGGTCGCCCCAAACGTACCCATCTCGGCCGCGACCTGGACGTACTCGTTGTGGGCCTGGTCGGCCCGGGGGAACGGAAACACGTACCCGGCCCCGCGCGGGGAAGCGAGGAACTGGGGCTTGTACGGAACGAAGTGGATCTTGTACCCCCCGAGACCGATTCCAAACAACGGCCGGTCCCGCCACATCTCGTAGCCGACCCACAGGTTCCACGCCCGAATCGCGCCGGATTGGCGCTCCCAGAGATGCCGCACCG
>CAYSZC010000258.1:0-1582 GCA_964435345.1 uncultured Thermotogaceae bacterium | reverse complement strand
CGCAGAGGAACCCCGAACTGCACCACCAAGGGCACGAAGAACACAAAGGGACTGGGGGTTCTCAACCCCAGAGTTCATGCTTGTTGTTCTTCGTGTCCTTGGTGTCCGTTGTGGTGGGCTCTTCAGTCTGCCAGGTGTTCTCGGCGGTCTCTGCGCGCTCTGCGGTGATATGAATCCAACCGCGGGGATCCGATCTTGTCCGCGTAGCCGAAGGCTCGGCGGGCGATTCGCACACGAGCTGCAGGGTCAGGGACAGCGTCCGGGGGCCTCCGCGAGCAACGCCTGCGCTCGCGCCCGGGCGAGGTGGTTGTAGAAGGGCCACCGGTTCGCCGAGGCGGGCTCCCCTCCCTGCGCAAGCGCGGCGCTCAGGAGTTGGCAGAAGAGCCCCCACTCCCGGCGGGGCTTGGCGTAGAACTCGGCCTGGTCCACGTAGTTCTGGACGAAGGCCGGATCGAGCTCGATCGCCCGCGCGAAGTGGACCCTGGCCCGCGCCTCGTCCCCCCCGAGGAACCCCGGGGTCTGGGCGAGGAAGTTCGCCAGGGCTCGGTGCGGCCCGCCGCCCCAGTACCCCTCGTCCAGCTCCACGGCGCGAGAGAACGCCGCGGCCACGTCCCGCGTGCCGCCGAAGATCGCCCTGCCGTAGTCGTAGTTGAGCAACCGACCGAGGTTGTTCCCGTACCAGAAGATGGCGCCGACATCGGACGCCACGCCCAGCGCGGCGCGGAACCCTTGGGCGCCCTCGACCCGCACGAACTCCGCATCCAGGCGCAGCGCGGCGAGCGCGGCCGCCTCGCCTTTGGCGTAAGCCCCCTTCCGGTCGGCCTCGCCGAGGTAGGCATCGGCAAGCTCGAAGTACGCCCGGGCCAGGCTCACCAGCACCCGCCTTTTCATCTCGACCTCGTCCCTAGGCAAGGCCGCGAGGGCTTCTTCCCACTTGCCGATCGCCCCGCGCAGCCGGGCCTCGTAGGCAACGAACTCGAACTCCCCCTGCCAGCGGTCGTAGAGGGCATCGGCTTCGGCGATGAACTCCGCCGGGGTCGCCCCCCGTGCGGGCGCCCCGACCATCACGCCTGCAACAAGAACCGTCATTCCAGCCACGAACATGGACCGTCTCATTCGTCCTCCTCGGTTGCGCATCGCGGGCGATGGTACCCCACGGGAGCGCGAACCACGATCCGCGCCTGAACCACTACAATACGTTGCCCGCCCAGGACATGGACGGGCAACATGGAGGGAACGATGCGAGCGAAAACGCGGATCAGCGCAGCGATCGTGCTTGTAGCCACCGCGCTTCTCGTGGTGATCCTGTGGCCGGCCGAGGACCCCCTCGCCAACGTGAGCGCGGTGGCGATCCAGCCGCCCGACTGGGAGCGGACGGATCCCAGCCGCCCGTGCGGAAAACCCGGGACCGCGGACCTGCGGCACGCGGGCCTTCGGCTCACGGATTCCCGCTGGAGCTCTGTACGCACGGCGGAGTCCATGGCTTGTTTGCCGCCGAGACCGCCGAGGTCGCAGAGGAACCCGAAAGGCATGGGTTGGGGTGAAGCGTTCTCGGCGTCCTCTGCGGTGAAACGCATTTGCT
>CAYSZC010000257.1:0-1586 GCA_964435345.1 uncultured Thermotogaceae bacterium | reverse complement strand
GGCCTCAGCACTGGGTTGCAGCGGACCGCAGTCACGGTCGCCATGTACAGCACCGGGACCTGCGCCCCTGAAACGGAACCACGTGGTGGAGATGCTGCTAGACCGGGGAACGAGCCCCGAAGAAGCGGAGGACGAGATCAAGCTAAGGCTAAAGGGGGCGTTGATTCCGGTGAGACCTGGCCGGAGGGCAGATCGGAAGCCAGGGGCTGCTGCGGGGCAACAGATGTTCCAACGATACGGGAAGTGCACTTGGGCTTAAGCCAATGCCATTGTACCCGCATGGAAGAGGGGAAGCGTGTTCCCCCTCGGCGCTCTCTGCGGTAAAAGCTTGTTCGGCCAGCTACGGCCGGGCCTCGACCTCAATCGCGATCTCGGCAGACAGGGAATGGGCCACCGAGCAGTACCTCTCCTGCGAGAGCTGGGCCGCCTTGCGCAGGTTCTCCTCGGGGACGCCCGCGGCCCGGAACAGGAGGCGGACCTTCCGCACGGCCTTGGGGTGCTCCGGCGCTCGCTCGGCCGAGACGAGGATCTCCAGGCTCTTGGCGGGGGTGCGCATCTTCCTCAGGATCGAGACTACGTCCATCCCCGTGCACCCACCGACCGCAAACAGCAGGAGGTCGGTGGGGCGAGGCCCGGCGTTGTCGCCCCCCACGTCTTGCCCTGCGTCCATGACCACGGCGTGGCCGGAGGGACCCACGCCCACGAATCGCATCCCTTCTTGCCAGGTCACCTTGGCTTCCATGACCCGAGGGTACCTCGGCGCGGCGTTCATCTCAACAGTTGAACGACGGTTGAACGTTTCCCTTGTCCGGCTACACTTGTCCTGTGGACCGAGGGATCGCGGAGCTAGGGAAGGCATTCGCCGCGCTGGGGAGCAAGGAACGGATTCGCATCCTGAGCTGTCTGCTCGCCCAGGACGGCCCCCACTGCGGGCAGATCGCCCACGCGCTGGGGATGTCCACCTCGGCCTTTTCGTACCATCTGCGGATCCTGGAGGAAGCGGGTTTGGTAGAGCGAATCCGCGACGGACGACGCCATTGTCTGAGCGTGACCCCGCTCCTCGCGGAGCTGCTTCGCTCAGAGATTCTGCAAAACCTAGCCAAGGAGGTAACACGATGGACCAGCAAGTCGAGCGCGAAGTGACCGTGTACAGCACGCCCACCTGCCCGTGGTGCGGTGTCGCCAAGAAGTACCTGGACGGCAAGGGGATCGCCTACACCGAGGTAGACGTGGCAGCGGATCACGCAGCCGCGATGGAGATGGTGCGCAAGACCGGGCAGCAGGGAGTTCCGGTGATCGAGATTGACGGCGAGTTTGTGATCGGGTTCGACCGGGCCCGGATTGACGTCCTGCTCGGGTTGAGCTAAGAGGTGGGCGGCTGCGCCATCAAGAGAGCCAGCCGCGTCTGGAGCGGCTAACCTGGCGCGTAGGGTCAAGTGCAGTCAAGCCCCCCATCGCTTTCGCCATGCCGCCGCCAACCTCTTCGCCGCCGGGAGCGCCTTGCCCACCCTCCAGGAACTCCTCGGGCACAGCACCCTCCGCAACACAGAAGTGCACTTCCACATGGCCGGAAACCTGCGAGAGAT
>CAYSZC010000256.1:0-1604 GCA_964435345.1 uncultured Thermotogaceae bacterium | reverse complement strand
ACCGCAGAGCGCGTAGAGAACGCCGAGAACACCCGGCAGACTGAAGAGCCCACCACAACGGGCACCAAGGACACGAAGAACAACAAGCATGAACTCTGGGGTTGAGAACCCTCAGGCCCTTTGTGTTCTTCGTGCCCTTGGTGGTGCAGTTCGGGGTTCCTCTGCGACCTCGGCGGTCTCGGCGGTAAACAAGCCGTGGACTCCGCCGGACGTACAACGCCACAGCGGGAATCTGCGCGCCGAAGGTCCGCGTGCCGCAGGTCCGCGGGCGCAGGGTTCCCCCACGGACTGTTACTGGCGGTCTAGAACTGCGACAGGAACCGAATGTCGTTCTGGAAGAACAGGCGGATGTCCTCTACGCCGTAGCGCAGCATCGCCATCCGTTCCACCCCGAGCCCGAACGCGAACCCGGTGACCTCTTCCGGGTCGTAGCCGACCCCGGTGAGCACCGCCGGGTCCACCATCCCCGCCCCCATGATCTCTAGCCACCCGCCGGCGTGGCGCGTCTCGCGCTCGCTCCCTTGGCGGCGGATGTGGACCTGGGCCGAGGGCTCGGTGAACGGGAAGAAATCCGCGGAGATGCGCATCTCGTACCCCGGGCCGAAGAACGCCCGCACGAACTCGCCGATCACCCACTTCAGATGGGCCATGGCGAGGCCTCGTTCCACCCACAGAAGCTCGACCTGATGGAACACCGGGGAGTGGGTGGCGTCGGGGTTGTCCCGCCGGTAGCAGCGGCCCGGGCAGACGATCCGTACCGGCGGCCGCTGCGACTTCATGACGTGGATCTGGACCGGCGAGGTGTGGGTGCGGAGGAGCAGACCGTCCGCGATGTAGAACGAGTCCCAGTCGTCCCGGGCCGGGTGGTCGGCGGGAATGGCGAGGGCCTCGAAGTTGTAGTAGTCCGTCTCTACCTCGGGCCCGCTGGCGATGTCGAACCCGAGTTTCTGGAAGATGTCCTCGATCTCTCGGCGGACCTGGGTCAGGGGATGGAGGCGCCCCGCCGGCCGCCACTTGCCGGGCAGGGTGAAGTCGTACCGCTCGGCGGAGAGTCGAGCGCCCACGGCCTTTTCTTCCAGTTCGGCCTTGCGGGCCTCCAGGGCCGCGGCGATCTCCCCCTTGAGCGAGTTGAGGACCTTGCCCGCTTCGGCCCGCTCGGCTGGGGGGAGCGCGCGCAGGGTGTCGAACAGCTCCGTCAGCTCGCCCTTCCTCCCCAGGAACCGAACCCGCAGCGCCTCCACGGCCGCAAGGTCCGGGGACGCCGCGCTCGCCCGGGCCCACGCCTCCCGCGCCGCCTCACACCGCCCGCGGAGTTCGTCCAGGGTCATGGGCGGGATTATACGGGCCGGAACCCGCCCTGGAAAACGGGCCTCGCGGTACTAGAATGGCTCGACCGTGGGGATGGCCCGTAGCGAGAGGGCGTCTCCGGGAGTCCGAGGAGGGGACATGCACGCGCGGCGACGGGAACGGCTGTGGCAAAGAACGCGGGACCGAGGGCTCGACGCCTTCGTCGTCATCAACGTGGAGGGGTCGGATCGCCCGAACCTGCGGTACCTCACCGGGTTCACCGGGTCGTTCGGGGTCCTCGTCGTGGGGGAGAAGTC
>CAYSZC010000255.1:0-1626 GCA_964435345.1 uncultured Thermotogaceae bacterium | reverse complement strand
GCCGAGCACGCCGAGATCGCAGAGAACTGCTATCCAATGACGAAGCCGGAAACACAGGAAAGGGGCTTCCCAAGCTGCTCGGACACCACAGACCTCAACTCCTGGCTTCCTCTCTTCCTGGATTCCTCAGAAGCGAAGGCCGTTCTCAAGAGGTAATTCCAGGGCTGGTTTTCTCTGCGTCCTCGGCGATCTCGGCGGTAGATCGCGGCTTTGTGGGCGGTACGGCGTGAAGGTCGAGAGCGTCCGCGGGATGCGGGACATCCTCCCCGAGGAGACGCCGCTCTGGCAGCGGATGGAGGCGGAGATCCGTACCACGTTCGCCCTGTACGGGTACCGCGAGATCCGCGTTCCCCTCGTGGAGCGGGTCGAGCTCTTCTCCCGGGGGGTCGGCGAGGAGACCGAGGTCGTGGACAAGCAAATGTACGTGTTCCCTGATCGCAAGGGCCTCCAACTCGCCCTGCGGCCCGAGGCCACCGCGTCCGTGGTGCGGGCGTTCGTCGAGCACGGGATGCACGGCACGGGCGACCTCGCCAAGCTTTACTACATAGGACCCATGTTCCGCTACGAGAAGCCGCAGCTCGGGCGCCAGCGCCAGTTCCACCAGTACGGGGTCGAGGCGCTGGGGTCGCTCGATCCCGCGCTCGACGCCGAGGTGATGGACCTCGCCTGGCGCCTGATGGAGCGGCTTGACCTCCGTCGCGAGGGGCTGTTCCTGCGCGTGAACTCGATCGGCTGTGCCGACGACCGCCCCCGGTACCGGGAACTCCTCCGATCGTACTTCCGCCCCCGCTTGGACGACCTGTGCCAGGAGTGCGGGCGTCGCCTCACCGAGAATCCGCTGCGGATCCTGGACTGCAAGGAGCCCGGCTGCCGCGAGGTCGCGCGAACCGCCCCACGCTCCGCCGACCACCTGTGCGCGGGGTGCCACCAGCACTTCGCGGGCGTGCGGGCTCATCTCGAAGAGCTTGGGCTCGCCCACGAACTCGACCCGACCGTGGTGCGGGGCCTCGACTACTACACGCGCACCGTGTTCGAGCTGTGCTCGCGCGACCTCGGGGCCCAGGACGCGCTCCTCGGCGGGGGGCGGTACGACGACCTCGTGACGCTCCTCGGCGGGGCAGCGACGCCCGGGGTGGGGTTCGCCGGGGGGATGGAGCGCCTCGCGATCGTCCTCGGGGCCCAGGGATCTGCCCAGGAGGGAAGCCAAGACCTCGACTGTTTTGTCATCCCGATCGGAGACGAGGCCCGGCGGAGGGCCGGTTCGCTGTTGGCCGCGTTGCGCCGGAAGGGCGTGTCCGCGGACATGGACTACATGGGGCGATCGCTGCGGAAGACGATGCAGGTCGCCGGGCGGAGCGCCCGCTACGCGGCGATCCTCGGCCAAGACGAACTGGCCCGCGGCGAGATCAAGCTCAAGAACCTTGTCTCCGGAGAAGAGACAGCCACCAGCCTCTCGCGGTTCAGGGCCGATCCGGGTGCATTCCTCCGCTGCCCCCCCGACGGGCCAACAACCAGCCCCGATCAGCCTTACCACGAAGGACACAAAGGGTGAAGAGACAACCACCTGCGCATCCTAGACGAACAACACGGGTTCTCGTAGAGGTACTCCAGGCCAACCCTTCGTGC
>CAYSZC010000254.1:0-1651 GCA_964435345.1 uncultured Thermotogaceae bacterium | reverse complement strand
CCCGGAGTCCTGTGGACGATCAACCGGACATCTGCGCTCACCCGCACCGACCAGAAGTTCCTGTCCTTGGCTCTATCCAGTCTGTGAAACTGGAGGCTGGGTCGGGCAGGGTCCATCTGGAGATCGAAGGCCGTCATCTTCGCGGCCTTCTGCTCCTCGCCTGTGAGGCGAGCGAGGCTGGCGGTGAAGGTGTCGGCGATCAAGAACTGCATGCCTTGCTCACTCCCTGCGGGAGTATTGGGGAATCGCCCGGATCAGGAACTCGTCAAACAGAGGAACGGTGAACGCCATCTCTCCATGCGCAGGGCTGTACACCATCCCCTTCTTGATGAGCTTGGCCCGAACGGGGCCGAGACTGGTTACCTTCACACCCAGTTCGGTGGCGATGTCCCCAGTGCGGTGTGGGCCAGGACCAAGGGCTGCCATCGCACGCAGAACGTTTCGCTCGCCAGGCGTGAGGCGGTCGAAGCGAACGCGGAAGAAGTTCTGGTCAAGCCTCGGGATGACCCTGGCTGTGGCTTCGTGGACGGTCTCCACCGTGATCGGGCTGGCTGTGGCCGTGTTCCACGCCTGGTAGCCCCACTCTTGGATGAAGTACGGGTAGCCCTGGGCGAGCCGGAACACCTCCCGCAGACCGGCGTGCTCGAACTCCACCCCCGCAGCTGCCGCGGGTTCCCGGAGTGCCCGCGCAGCGTCTTCCTCAGAGAGAGCGCCGACGTCGGGGAAGCTGAACAGCCGCTCGGCGTAGGACTTCGACTCGCCAGCCAGCCCCGGCAGAATGGGCAGCCCGGCGCCGAGCAACACCACCGGCAGCTGGCGCTGCTGCATCTTGTGCATGGCCATGATCAGCGCCCCCAACTCCTTCTGGGCGAAGTACTGGATCTCGTCAACCAGGATTGCGACCGCGCTCCTGCGCTCCTCAGCAGCTTCGCCGACCGCAACGAAGAGGTTGGGAAGGTCCACTTCGATGTCGCCGCTGTCTGCGGCGCCGACCTCCGGGTCGATATCCAGGCCAAACGTGAACTCTCCGATCGAGATCCTGAGACCGCTGATGAAGCTGCGCAGCACCCGCAAGCCTCGTTTGACTTTGTCTCCTGCTCCGGCGATGCGATCGAGCTCGTACAGCAGACCGCGGAGATGCGTGGCAATCATCGGCCCGAGCAGCTTGTCCTCGTGGGCTTCGATCGAGATCGTCCGGTAGCCCGCTTCCCGTGCCATGCGCTCGATCTCGTTCAGCAAGACCGTTTTGCCCACCCCGCGGAGCCCAGTCAGCATCAGGCTCTTCTCCGGTCGCCGCTCCCGGATGCGGCCGAGAAGGATCCGGGCCTGTTCGAGAATCGGGTCGCGACCCACCAGCTCAGGCGGCGGCGCCCCAGCGCCTGGCGAGTAAGGGTTTTTGATCGGGTCCATCGCCTTCCGTTTATACCGACATAGGGGCACTTATACCAGAACTCGGCTATAACGCGCTAAACTCCCTACATACACGCCTCTACACCCGGAACTCCTTCATCACCTCGTCGCCCAGGTGGTTGATGACCTTGACGGCGATCCGGCCGGACTTGGGCTTGGCGAAGGGCCGTGACGTGTCGCTGTGGAGGGTGGCCCAGGCGTCTTCGTTGATCTCGGCTCTCAGTGTGGTCTTGAGCGCCTT
>CAYSZC010000253.1:0-1675 GCA_964435345.1 uncultured Thermotogaceae bacterium | reverse complement strand
GGGCCGCGAGCTTCGCCACGGGTGGCTCCTCGTCGAGAACGGGCGCATCGTGGCGCTGGGGGAAGGTTCCCCCCCCGCTGGCCCGTTCGACGCGGTCATCCCCGGTCGCGATCGGGTGATGATCCCGGGGATGGTCAACACCCATCACCACCTTTACCAGACGCTCTTCCGCGCCGTGCCCGGGGCGCAAGACAAGAAGCTGTTTGACTGGCTCGTCTTCCTCTACGAACGGTGGCGGGGGATTGACGAGGCGGCGGTGCGCACGTCCACGATCGTGGGGTGCATGGAACTCCTCCTCTCCGGCTGCACCACGACCACCGACCACCTGTACCTGTTCCCGCGCGGGCGTCGTGACCTGATTGACGTCGAAATCGAGGCCGCCCGGGAAGTGGGGATTCGGTTCCACCCCACCCGCGGCTCGATGTCGCTGTCCCGCGACGAGGGCGGCCTGCCACCGCCGGACGTGGTCCAAACGGAAGAGGAGATCCTCGCCGACAGCGCCCGCCTGATCGAGAAGCATCACGATCCCGCGTTCGGGGCGATGGTGCGGATCGCGCTCGCCCCGTGCTCCCCGTTCTCCGTGACGCGGGAGCTGATGACCGAAACGGCCGAACTGGCGCGGGAGCACGACGTGCTCCTCCACACCCACCTCGCGGAGACGGAGGACGAGGAGCGATTCTGCATCGAGCGGTTCGGGATGCGGCCGGTGGACTACCTCGAAGACGTGGGTTGGCTTGCGAGCGACGTGTGGCTCGCCCACCTCGTTCACCTCACGCCGGAGGACATCCGGCGGCTGGCCCAAGCCGGGGTGGGAATGGCCCATTGCCCATCGTCGAACATGCTGCTGGGGTCGGGGATCGCCCCGGTCGTGGAGATGCTCCGGGCGGGAATGACGGTAGGCCTGGCCGTGGACGGATCGGCCTCCAACGACGCCTCGAACATGATCCGCGAGGCCCGCCAGGCGATGCTGCTGGCGCGCGTGAGGTACGGCGCCGAGGCGATGTCCGCCCGCCAGGCGTTGGCCCTCGCCACGATCGGTGGAGCCCGTGTCCTGCACCGAGACGAGGAACTGGGCTCGCTCGATCCCGGGAAGTGCGCCGACCTCGCGCTGTTCGATCTGTCCGAGCTTGCGTTTGCCGGGGCGGCCGATCCTGTGGCGGCCCTCGCCCACTGCGGGGCCCAGTACGCCGATCTGGTGATGGTGAACGGGGAGATCCGCGTGCGGGGCGGCGAGTTCGTGAACGATCGCCTCTACGCGCACATTCCCCGCCAGCGAGAGATCGCGGCGCGGTTGGTCGGCAAGAGTTAGGGGGGCGGTGATGCGGGTCGAAGTCCACCTGTACTTCCCGTTCCGGGAAGAGATCGGGGCCGAGCCGATCCTGTTGGAGATCCCTCCGCGGGCCGACGTCGCGGCGGCGGTGGCCGTTCTGGCCACCCGGTACCCTCAGCTTCGGGACAGGGTCTACGATGCAGAGGGACGCGTTCACCGTCACATCTCGGCCCTCGTGAACGGCACTTCGATCCAGTTCAAACGAGGTTTCGCCACCTTGTTGTCAGACGGAGATGTCCTGACCTTGCTTCCCCCGGTAGGCGGGGGCTGAGCCCGCTGCCGAACCCACCAGCAGCCTGTGTGAGAACCCCGGGGTCCGCGGACCTACGGTACGCGGGCTTCGGC
>CAYSZC010000252.1:0-1680 GCA_964435345.1 uncultured Thermotogaceae bacterium | reverse complement strand
CTTAGCGGAACCCGCACGGAACCGGAATGATTGCGTAGCGTCGCAACCCGTGTGCGACGCCGAACGGCCGGTTCACCGCCGAGGACGCAGAGATCGCAGAGGAAGGCAAACTTGACGGGAAGCTTTGAAACCCAGATCCGCTTGTCGGGTGTTCTCGGCGTTCTCTGCGCGCTCTGCGGTGAGAGCCGTCGGGCATGAAGCCCGATGCTACGGGTTCCACCAAGACCGGATCGCGCCGCTCATCCTCACCTCGTCGCTGGGGGCCGTGATCAGCCTGAATCTGTGGCGCCTCATTCTCAGGCCCTCCCTCGGCGGGCAACGGCCAGAAGCGAGCGGTCTCCACGACCGAAACTCACCTCAGAGAGGCAAGGCCGCAGAGGATTCTCAAGGACAAGTCTAGTTTCTCCCGGGGTTCTGGAAGCAATCCCCAGGCCGGTTTTCTCCGCGACCTCAGCGCCTCCGCGGTGAACGCATGTCTTGTGGCATGACGGGGGAAGAACCCCTCGGTAGAATCGCCCCGTGCCGATAGCGGATACGCCCCTCGTCTTCCCAGGTCTGCCTACTACGTCACCGGCACGGGAGACATACCCCAGCGGCAGGGGTGACCGCGATGCGCATTGAGGCGCACCCGATCCTCCGCGTGGAGCGGGGGACGCCGTTCACGTTCGCGTTCGCGGGACAACAACTAGAGGGCTACCCTGGGGAGACGATCGCCACGGCGCTGTTCGCTGCCGGGATCCGCACGTTCGGGCACCACCCCAAGGACGGGGCGCCTCAAGGCATCTTCTGCGCCAATGGCCAGTGCTCCCAGTGCCTGGTGATCGCCGATGGGAAGCCGGTCAAGGCGTGCATGACGCTCGTCGAGGCGGGGATGCGGGTCGAGCCCGCGGAAGGCATCCCCGAGCTTCCCACGGTGGCTGCCCGCCCGCGCCTGCGGGAGATCGAGAGGGTAGAGGTCCCGGTGCTCGTGATCGGCGGCGGGCCGGCCGGGATGTCCGCGGCGATCGAGCTCGGCAGCCACGGGATAGAGACGCTCCTCGTGGACGACAAGCACCGCCTGGGCGGAAAGCTGGTCCTCCAAACGCACCGGTTCTTCGGCTCGACCGACGCTGTGTACGCCGGCACGCGCGGCATTGACATCGCCACGCGCCTCGATCAGGAGGTGCGGGCTTGCCCATCCGTGGAGGTGTGGCTCAACTCCACCGTCCTCGCCGTGTTCAGCGATGGGGTGGTGGGCGTCCTGCGTGATGAAGAACGCTACGTGCAGGTCGCCCCGAAGGCGCTCCTCGTGGCGAGCGGGGCGCGGGAGAAGTCGCTCACGTTCAAGGGGAACACCCTCCCTGGGGTGTACGGGGCCGGGGCATTCCAGACCCTGGTGAACCGGGACCTCGTCCGGGCCGCGGAGCGCCTGTTCATCGTGGGGGGAGGAAATGTCGGGCTCATCGCCGGTTACCACGCCTTGCAGGCGGGGATCGAGGTCGTCGGCCTGGTCGAGGCCCTGCCCGAGTGCGGGGGGTACAAGGTCCACCGCGACAAACTGGCCCGCCTCGGCGTCTCCATCCACACCTCGCACACGATCGCGTCCGCCAACGGCCAACATCAGGTCGAGTCAGTCACGATCGCCCAGGTGGACGAGGCGTTCCGGCCGATCCCGGGAACGGAGAGGTCCTTCGCCTGCGA
>CAYSZC010000251.1:0-1688 GCA_964435345.1 uncultured Thermotogaceae bacterium | reverse complement strand
CCCGACGTCGGATTCGCTCCACCCACATGAAACAGCGAGGAGCCGTTGATTCTCGTCTGTTAGCGTCGTGTAGTCAACTGAGGATCGCAACTGATGTTAGTTCCTCTGTTTGGCATCACCTGGAAGGCCCCACCGGACACGCGGGACCCGTCGCGTTGCCGCGTGTCCCGTTACTGCCTAGAAGACCGCTCTAGCATTGCCTCGTGCCTACGGTGGCCACACTTCTTCCATCGCTTCCCAAACGGGCCCGGGTGCGCGGGGTCGAGGTGAGGGGATTGGCCTGGGACTCCCGTCGGGTGTGCCCGGGTGACCTGTTCTTCGCGCTCGTCGGAGAGCGCGTGGATGGGCACCGGTTCATCGCCGAGGCCCTCGCCCGAGGTGCAGCCGCGGTGGTGGGCGAACGGGCGATTCCCAAGCTTCCGATCCCGTACGCACAAACCCCGGACGCCCGAGCCGCCCTGGCCCACGCCGCGGCGTCGTTCTACGGCCATTCCACCCGGCGCCTGAACACGATCGGGGTGACCGGGACGAACGGCAAGACCACGGTCGTCCACCTTCTGGGGCAACTCCTCCCGGCGTGCGAGACGCTGACCACGGTGCGCGTGGAAGAGGAGAACCTCTCCTGCGTGACCACACCCGAGGCGCCCGAACTCCAGCGGCTCGCGGCCCACGCCGTGGCTGCGGGGAAGAGGGCGTTCGCGTTCGAAGCCTCCTCGATCGGCCTCGCCCAGCGTCGGGTGGACGCGGTTCACCTTGCGGCGGCGGTGTTCACCGGTCTCGGGCGGGACCACCTCGACTTCCACAAGACGCTGGACGCCTACCTCGCCGCGAAACTGACGCTGTTTCGGATGCTCCCCGAGGATAGCGTGGGGGTGGCGAACGCCGAGGACAGGTACGCGGACAGGTTCCTCGCCGCGTGTCGCGGCCGTCGGGTTCGGTACGGGATCGGCCGTGGCGACGTCCGGGCAGCCGGGCTGCGCTTGGATGCGACCGGGGCCGAGCTCGTGGTGGAGGCGCCGGATGGGGCCGAACGTGTCCGCCTTCCCTTCCCCGGAAAGCACAACGTCTTGAACGCGCTCGCCGCGACGGCCACGGCGTGGGCATTGGGGGAATCCCTCCCCGAGATCGCGGCGCGGCTGTCCGAGGCGACGCTTCCCCCAGGCCGGTTCGAGCGGTTTCGAACGAAGAATGGGGCGACGGTGGTCGTGGACTACGCTCACAACCCCGAGGCCTTTGAGGAGATCCTGTCCTCCCTCCGCCCTGGGGCGCGGCGCCTCATCGTCGTGTTCGGGGCGAGCGGCGAGGCCGACCAGGGGAAGCGCCCGCTGATGGGGGGGACGGTGGGCCGGTGGGCCGACCTCGCCGTGATCACCGCCGACAATCCCAAGGGCGAGGACCCCACGACGATCGCAGAGGCCGTGGTCAGTGGCGTGCGCGCCGTGGGGGGGAACCACCGGATCGAGCTCGACCGGGCCCAGGCGATCCGGTGGGCCCTCGGGGAGGCGGGACCAGGGGACGTGGTCCTCATCGCGGGCAAGGGGCACGAACGCTGGCAGATCACGGCTCACGGCCCGGTGCCCCACTCCGATCTCGATCTCGTGCTCGCCGCGGGATCAGCGGCCCCCGAGCAAGTCTAGCAGCCCGTGTGGGAACCCCGGGGCCGCGGACCCTTGGCACGCGGACCTTCG
>CAYSZC010000250.1:0-1702 GCA_964435345.1 uncultured Thermotogaceae bacterium | reverse complement strand
AGGAGGACGAACATGGACGAACCCCGCGACTTCATCCGCGACATCATCAGGGAGGACCTGGACTCGGGCCGGTTCGGGGTGGTGCACACGCGCTTCCCGCCGGAGCCCAACGGCTACCTGCACATCGGGCACGCCCAGGCGATCCTCCTCAACTACGGCATCGCCCAGGAGTTCGGGGGCAAGTTCAACCTCCGGTTCGACGACACGAACCCGGAGAAGGAGAGCCAAGAGTACGTGGATGCCATCAAGCGGGACGTGCGTTGGCTGGGGGCGGACTGGGAGGATCGCGAGCTCTACGCCTCCGACTACTTCGAGCAGCTGTATGCGTGGGCGGAGGAGCTGATTTGGCAGGGGAAGGCGTACGTGTGCGATCTCTCCGCGGAGGAACTCTCCGCGGCCCGCGGCCAACCCATTCGGGACGGGGACAAGGTCATCACCCCGCCCGGAGCGAACAGCCCGTACCGGGACCGCTCCGTGGAAGAAAACCTTGACCTCTTCTGCCGGATGCGGGCCGGCGAGTTTCCAGACGGGGCCAAGACGCTCCGCGCCAAGATTGACATGGCCCATCCGAACTTGAACATGCGCGATCCTGTCTTGTACCGGATCCTCCGCGCTCCGCATCACCGGACAGGCGACGCGTGGTGCATCTACCCGAGCTACGACTGGGCCCACGGCCAGTCCGATTCGATCGAGGGGATCACCCATTCCATCTGCACGCTCGAGTTCGAGAACCACCGCCCCCTCTACGACTGGTTCCTCGACCGACTGGCCGTGCATCACCCGCGGCAAATCGAGTTCGCCCGCCTCAACCTGACCTACACCGTGATGAGCAAGCGCGTGCTCCTGCGTCTCGTCCAGGACGGACACGTCCGGGGGTGGGATGACCCGCGCCTGCCCACGATCGCCGGGATGCGCCGTCGCGGCTACACCCATGAAGCGATCTGGGACTTCGTGAAGCGCATCGGCGTCTCCAAGGCAGCGAGCACGCGGGAAGTCGAGCTGCTGGAGCACTGCCTGCGCCAGGACCTGAACCTGCGCGCCCCGCGCCGGCTGGCCGTTCTGGATCCGCTGAAGGTCGTGCTCACGAACTACCCCGAAGGCCAGGTCGAGGAGTTCGACGCCGTGAACAACCCCGAGGACCCGGCCGCCGGGACGCGCAAGGTCCCGTTCTCGCGGATCCTCTGGATCGAGCGAGAGGACTTCAGCGAGGACCCACCGAAGGGTTTTTTCCGCCTCGCCCCCGGGCGCGAGGTCCGCTTGCGCTACGCGTACCTCATCACCTGCGTCCGGGTCATGAAGGACGCCCAGGGACGGGTGGTCGAGCTGCACTGCACCTACGACCCAGCGACCCGCGGCGGGGACGCGCCGGGCCGCAAGGTGAAAGCGACCCTGCACTGGGTATCGGCCCCCCACGCCATCGAGGCCGAGGCGCGCCTGTACGACCACTTGTTCACGGTGCCCGATCCGTTTCAAGTGGCGGAGGGGCGGGACTGGACCGAGAACCTGAACCCCGATTCCCTCGTCGTCCTCACCGGCTGCAAGTTGGAGCCGAGTCTGGGGACCGCGCGGGCCGGCGAGCGGTTCCAGTTCGAGCGCAAGGGCTACTTCTGCGTGGACCCCGACAGCCGGCCCGGCGCGCTCGTGTTCAACCGCACCGCGACCCTCCGCGACACCTGGGCCAAGATGCAGCAGCGTCAGTAGC
>CAYSZC010000249.1:0-1709 GCA_964435345.1 uncultured Thermotogaceae bacterium | reverse complement strand
TCGGGGTGTCGTCCGTGGTCCTCGGGCTGGCGCTGCTCCTCGCGTTCCGCCGGCCTCCCCTCAGCCTCCTTCCGCCGGGGCCGTGGCCGCTCGTCGTGGCGCACACCCTCATCGTCTACCCGTTCGTCGTCCGGGCAGTCGGCCCGCTGTGGGAATCCCTCGACCCGCGGTTAGTGGAGGCGGCGCGGGCCCTGGGCGCGTCGCGGCGCACTGCGTTCCTGACGGTCGAGCTGCCTCTCCTTCGCCCCGGGCTCCTCGTGGCGGGAGCCCTCGCGTTCGCCCTATCACTCGGGGAGATGACCGCAGCGGCAATGCTTGCCCGGCCGGGCTTGAACACGATCCCGCTCGCGATCTTCCAGTTCCTCGCGGCGCGGCGGTTCGGGGCCGCGTCGGCGATGGCCGCTGTGCTCATGGTTGCCACTGCTCTCGTGGCGTGGGTGTGGGATCGGCTGGGAACCCGCTGGCTGGGGAGAGGTGAGACCCCGCGCACATCTCAGAGCTACCGCAGAGGCACGGAGATCGCAGAGTCTGTAGCGTCGGGCTTCATTCCCGACGGCAAGGCAGTTCGCCGGTTGGTCGGTTCGCCGGTTCACCGATTGCGCAAGGCCGTCGCAGACGAGCTGCGACGCTACGGAGACACTTCCCAGTCTGTAACCGATGTTCTCCGCGCCCGCTGTGTCTCTGCGGTGAGGAAGTACGGGAGACACCGTGCTTGAGGTCCGGGGAATCACGAAGCGGTTCGGGCCCGTGGTCGCCGTGGACGACCTGTCCCTCGTCGTGGAGAAGGGAGAGGTTTTGGCCCTCCTCGGCCCGTCCGGGTGCGGGAAGACCACGGTCCTGCGGCTGACCGCCGGCCTGGAGCAACCCGACGCGGGGCAGGTAGTCATCTCCGGGCAAAACGTCACGCAACGCCCCCCCGAAGCGCGCGGGGTCGGGCTCGTGTTCCAGAGCTACGCCCTGTTTCCCCACCTCTCCGTGGCGGCGAACGTCGCGTACGGCCTCCGGTTCAAACGGGGGGTAAACCGGAAGGGGCGGGTGCAAGAGCTTCTGAAGCTCGTGGGCCTTGCCGGGTATGAGCGGCGGAAGCCGCACCAACTCTCCGCAGGCCAGCAGCAGCGCGTGGCCCTCGCCCGGGCTCTGGCCCCCGAGCCCCGGATCCTCCTCCTCGACGAGCCATTGTCCGCCCTCGACGCTGCGCTGCGGAAGGACCTGCGGGCCGAGCTGCGGGCGCTCCTCAAGAGGCTCGGGATGACCGCCCTTTACGTGACCCACGACCAAGAGGAAGCGCTCGCCCTTGCCGACCGGGTGGCGGTGATGCGCGAGGGGCGGCTGGAGCAGGTCGCGCCGCCTGAGGAGCTGTACGCCAAGCCGCAGACCCCGTTCGTGGCCACGTTCCTCGGGCGAGCCAACCTGTGGCTGGGCCGGGTCGTGTCCGTGGATGGAGATCGGGCCGTGGTTGAGGTCGCGGGAGAGCAGATCACCGCCGAGCGCGGCGAGGCTCAAGAGGGCGACGAGGTGTTCCTGTTCTTCCGGCCCGAGTGGGTCCAGGTGGGCGAGGGCCCATTCGTGGCCGAGGTTGAGAGCGCCGAGTACTTGGGCGACCGCTGGGAAGTCCACGCCCAGTTCCGCGGCCTACCCCTGGTGCTCGTCACCGCCCATGACCCACGATCGAACACCTCGATTCCGTTCGCGATCCCGACTCCCAAGGC
>CAYSZC010000248.1:0-1739 GCA_964435345.1 uncultured Thermotogaceae bacterium | reverse complement strand
CTATAATGCCGAAGCCATGACGACCGGGCAAGACGTGCTCAAGCGCATTCTAGACGACACGAACGGCGAGCGCCCCCACTACGAGCGGTACTCCCTTCTCGCCGTTCCGGCGACGATCGAGGGTCTGTTCGGCCTCCCCAGCCAGGGACCGAGCCTGAAGGAAGAGCTCGCCCTGCCCGAGTCCGAGGTCGTGATCAGCGTTCTCGTGGACGGGCTGGGGTACAGGCGCCTCGAGGGGCTGCAGGAGGAGGGCGCAGTGGACCTCGCGCCGTTCCTCGACGGAGGGAGCTACATCCCGCTCACCTCGGTGTTCCCCACGACCACCACCGCCGCGCTGGCCAGCCTGTCTACCGGGGCCAGCCCGATCGTGCACGGGGTGCTGGGGTACAAGCTGTTCCGACAGGAAGTGGGGGCGGTGGTGGACATGATCCGCCTCACCACTCCGGGGGGGCGGGAGAACGCGCTGGAGAAGCTGGGCGTCCCGCCGGAGCAGATGTTGACCGGGTCCACCCTGTACCAGCGGCTGGCCGCAGCCGGCGTGGCGACCACCATCTTCCTCCCGAAGTACATCGCCGACTCCGGCCTGTCCCAAACCCTATACCGAGGGGCGACCCGCACCGTGCCCTACCTCACCGCCTCCGACCTCCAGATGCACGTCTCCGACGCGGTCGCGCGGCCAGGACGGGCCCTCCTCGCCGTGTACTGGCCCTCGACGGACAGCCTTGGCCACGTGTACGGGCCCCGCGCCCCGGCGTTCGACCTCGAGGTCGCCCACGTGTTCCGGGTGCTCCGGCGATTCCTCGATCTCCGTCCCCGGCGGGCGGTGCTCCTCGTGGCCGCGGACCACGGCTTCTACGAGGCCGATCCGGTGAAGGACATGGTGAACCCCGCGGCCCAACCTGCGCTGCGGGATGGGCTCCTCCTCCCCCCGGTGGGGGACCCCCGCGCCGCGTACTTGTTCGTGCGGCGGGGGAAAGAGGCCCAGGTGAAGGATTTCTTCGTCCGGTTCTTCCCGGAGGAGTTCTCGGTCCTATCCACGGAGGAGGCGTTGGCCAACCGGTTGTGGGGCCTGGAGGACCCGACCCCCCCGGTGCGGGCGCTGCTGGGGGACTTCCTCGTCCTGTCCCGCAAGCGCAAGTTCCTCCTCTGGCCGACCGAGGAGTTCAAGCTGCGCGGGCTCCACGGGTCCCTCACCCCGGACGAGCTCTATGTGCCGCTTCTGGCGAAGGCGTTATGAGCAGAGCCTCGGTTCGTCGCAGACGAGCTCCGACGCTACGTGAACCCGTCACGCATCGCGGGTTCGGGGTTCGTAGCGTCGGGGTTCATCCCCGACGCCAACCGAGCAGCCAAGCGGCAGTTCAGGTAAAGCGTGGGGTATAAGGAGGATTCGGTGGCAACTGTGAAACAGATGTCGGATGTACCAGCGGCAGACGTGTCCCAGGGAACGGACGTGGTCGGGGTCGTCAAGCGGGTGTTGATCGGCGCGCGGGACGGGGCGCCGACGTTCGCGATGCGCCTGTTCACCCTTGCCCCACGCGGGCACACCCCGGCCCACAGTCACCCGTTCGAGCACGGGGTAATCGTGCTTTCCGGCGAGGGGACGGTTCTGACCGCCGGGGGCCCAGTGTCCCTTCGGCAGGGGAGCGTGGTGTTCATGCCTCCCGGCGAACACCACCAGTTCCGCAACACAGGAACCAAGCCCCTGGAGCTGGTGTGCGTGGTCCCGGTGGCGGCGGAGA
>CAYSZC010000247.1:0-1763 GCA_964435345.1 uncultured Thermotogaceae bacterium | reverse complement strand
CCCGGTTCACCGCAGAGGACGCCGAGGGCGCAGAGAAGCCCCGAACTGCACCACCAGGGGCACGAAGGAGGGCACGAAGAACACAAAGGGACTGGGGGTTCCCAACCCCAGAGTTCATGGCTGTTGCTCCTCTTCGTGTCCTTTGTGGATGGGTTTTCGGTTGACCGGCTGTTCTCTACGTTCTCCGCGTGCGCGGCGGTAAAGAAAGTGGCGATGTGCGAGATCTGGGCTGACGAGGACGCCGGCAACCGACCAAGACCTTCCCTTACCTGCCGCGAGCGTGGTACGATCAGGGCGGAGGTGATTCACGGTGAAGGAGTTCTCGTTCATCTTAGGAAACAACCCAGGGGCCCTGGCCGAGGTGTCTGAGGCATTGGGCGCGGAGCACGTGAACCTTGAGGCCGTCACCGGCGTGACCGTTCTCGACGAGGGCGTCATCGCGATCGTGACCGACAACCCGGACAAGACCCGCAAGATCCTGCGCGCCAAGGAGATCGAGTTCGAGGAGCGGGAGGCGCTGGTGATGGCCATGCCCCACCAGCCGGGTCAGCTGGCCTCGATCCTGGGGAGGCTCGCCGATGAGGGGATCAACGTCCTCTCGTGCTACTGCACCGTGGAGAAGAACCAGATCGTGTTCACCGTGGACACGGTGGATCGGGCCAAGGCCATCTTCCGGATCCCCTAAGCCCCTGGCGGGGACAGGGGCTGCCAAACATGCCCACCGCGCAGTTCCGGTTCTACGGGGAGCTGAACGACTTCCTCCCCGCGGGGTGGCGCCAACGCACGATCCCCTACGAGTACCAGGGCACGCCCGCGGTCAAGGACGCGATCGAGGCCCACGGCGTGCCCCACGTCGAGGTCGAGCTTGTCTTGATCAACGGGGAATCGGTGGGTTTATCTTCCCGGTTGAGCCTGGACGACCGCGTGGCCGTGTACCCGATGTTCGACAGCCTGGACATCACCTCTCTGCTCCGGTTACGGAAGCGACCACTTCGCCGGATCGCGTTCGTGGCCGATGTTCATCTGGGGAAACTGGCCCGCCTCCTGCGCCTGTTGGGCTTCGACGTCCTGCATTCGAACGGCTATCGGGATGAGGAGCTCGTGGGCGTTGCCGTTCGGGAGAACAGGATCGTGCTGACTCGGGATCGGGAGATCCTCAAGCGCAACGCCGTTCAGCACGGATACTGGATCCGCTCGGACCGTCCGCTGGAACAGGCCCGCGAGGTGGCACAACGGTTCGACCTTGCGGCCTTGGTGGCGCCATTCCGGCGCTGCATGGCCTGCAACGGACTCCTGGCGCCGGTCGCCAAGGAGGCGGTTCTCTCCGAGATCCCGCCTCGCGTGGCGGCCTGGCGGGACGAGTACCTCCGTTGCACGAGCTGCGGAAAGCTGTACTGGGAGGGGACCCACCACCCGAAGCTCACACAGGCGATCGGGCACATCTTAGGCCGGGAGCAGGGTGTGTGGTAATACGGGGACTGGGCTTCCGTTGACTCGGACTCCCCCCCTCACCCCAGCCCTCTCCCGCCCGGGGGAGAGGGAGCGACAGGGACACGCACTCATTAGCCTCACCCCGGCCCTCTCCCGCCCGGGCTAGGCATTACCCACAACGCCTGTGATGCAGACGGGAAGGACGCTCGTGTCGGTGTGGCTGCCAGGTACCACCTCGGCTTGTGCGCCACCGGGCTCCGTGGGCTGCTTGAGGGTCAGGCAGACAAGACTGCCCGAATGTGGGTGGAATCCGCGTGCAGTTCAGGCATATC
>CAYSZC010000246.1:0-1794 GCA_964435345.1 uncultured Thermotogaceae bacterium | reverse complement strand
CCCGACGCCGCCTCGGTGGCCATTTCGTGGGCCCACTGGAGGGGCGCGGGAAGGGGGGCCTTCTCGGTGAGCGCTTGGATAATGGCAATCGCCGAGTCCAGGTCTGCACGGTGTCCAGGGGACACGAATAGGGTCTGGTTCCGATCGGTGCGAAGCGCAGCGCCCACGGTGTCGTCGCCGAGCACGACGGGCCGCCACTCGCCGATCGCCATCCCGGCGGTGTTGGCGTGGCCGCACAAATGCCCTTTGGCTACCCCTATCGTCGGACGATCGAGGAGGATCCCCAGGTGGCTCGCCACGCCAGCTCGGCGCGGGTGGAGGATCCCGTTCCCGTCCACGAGAAGCACGTCCGCCCGCAAGCCGGCCTTATCTGCCGCTTCGACCGCTGCGAGGTGGGCGGGCAGCTCTCGGTAGGCCAAGTAGGTGCGGATGTAGGGGAAGCTCGCGGGTGTGGCGCGCACCACGTAGTCGAGCACCTCGCCTGCGGCGTCGGCGAGGACGAACGCGGCCACTGCCTCGTTGCCGCGGTAGGCGACATCGAGCGCCCCGATCGTCTCGACCTCGGGGAGCGGGGCGATCGCCACGCGCTGCGCGAGTTGAACCTGTTCCTCCTGGCACCGGGCCAACGGGCGGTCGGCGCGGAAGTCCCACGTGAAGTACCGGGCGAGCGGGTCCACGCGGGACCCCTCGATGCGCACGTCCTCTGCGGCAAGCCGCGCCGCGGCCTCGTGTTGCGTCCCTCCCCACGTCCTCCCCACTGCCCCCGACGTGTGGACAACGCGGTGCACGGGGAGTCCTTCCGCGTCGTCGGAAGAGAGCCAGTGGGCCACGAACGCCGCCGTGTCCGGGTCGCCCAGGGCCTCGGCGAGGGCGCGGTACGTCGTGACCCGACCCGGCGGGATTTGCCGGACGAGGTCGCGCAGGGCGCCTTGGAGGTCGGGGATCCTCAACTCGGTTTCAACAGCACCCGCGCCGGATCACTGCCACCGAGCGCATGTGCGGGTCGGACAGATCCCCGTCGGCATCCTTGACCACAAGCTCCACCGTGTACAGCCCGGCTTCGCGGTAGACGTAGTGGACGGTAGGGGTGCTCGTGGACGTCCAGGAACCGTCGCCGAAGTTCCATCGGTACTCGACCACCGTGCCGTCGGGGTCGTCGGACCCGCTCGCGTCGAACGTGACGGGCTGGCCCACCACGCCGCTTGCGGGGGAGATCGTAAACCGGGCCACGGGGAGCTTGGAGTGGACCCGGACGGTAGTCTCGGCTTCACTCGTTCTGCCAGCGCGATCCACCACGGTGAGGAACACGGTGTACTCGCCGCGCTCGGCGTAGGTGTGTTCAACCACCGGGCCGGATGTGGTGGCGGTGGCGCGGTCGCCGAACACCCACAGGTACTCGACGATGTCCCCGCTGGAGCGGTTGGCGTCGAACCTGACGGTGAGGGGGTACTCCCCCCGGGCGGGATTCCGGACGATGACGGCCTGCGGGCCGGTGAGCGGGGCGAAGCAGCCGGTCAGGACGAGCGAGCTCAAGATCACGAGCGCGAAGAGCAGGTTTTTTCTCATGACGACCTCCGTCCGGGAAGCTTACCCCGCTCACGTCCTGTTGCAATCGCGGGGAGGGTTCGGTGGACAACCCACCCCGGGACGGTCGGGTCGCGGATCGCCCGCGGCGAGAGGCAGGCCGGCCGTCGCAGACAAGCTGCGACGCTACAAACAGCCGGACGGCTCTCACCGCCGAGCCGCAGAGGACGCAGAGAACACCCGGCCGACTGAAGAGTCCACCACAAAGGA
>CAYSZC010000245.1:0-1810 GCA_964435345.1 uncultured Thermotogaceae bacterium | reverse complement strand
CTACCCCCGGTCCACGAGGTCCCCGAGGGGGAACACCCCGGTCACGGTGTCGGCGATGTACTGGTTGGCCTTGACCGGCGACATCCGCCAACCGGTGGGGCAGTTGGCGAGGATCTCGACGAGCGAGTACCCGACCCCTTCCACTTGGTAGCGGAGGGCCTTCCCGATCGCCTTGGTCGCCGCAGCGATGCGCTTGGAATCGTACAACGACTGGCGGGTCACGTAGGCCGGGGCGGCGAGGCCAGCGATCAGCTCCGCCACCCGCAGTGGATGGCCCGTGGTGGCGACGTCGCGCCCCTCCGGGCAACTCGTGGCGTGCTGGCCCACGAGCGTGGTGGGGGCCATCTGGCCCCCGGTCATCCCGTAGATCTGGTTGTTCACGAAGATCACGGTGATCCCCTCGCCGCGGTTCGCGGCGTGGATCGTCTCTGCCGTCCCGATCGCGGCCAGGTCGCCGTCCCCCTGGTAGGAAATCACGATCAAATCGGGATTGGCCCGCTTGAGCCCGGTCGCCACCGCGGCGGCCCGGCCGTGGGCGGCCTGGATCCCGTCGCAGCGGAACCACGCGTAGGCGAACACGGCGCACCCCACCGGGGCGACGACCACCGTCCGCTCCTGGATCCCCAGCTCGTCAATCGCCTGGGCGAGGATCCGCGCGATGAGCCCGTGGTGGCAGCCCGAACAGTACGTGAACTGCTTGTCGGCCAGGCTCTTCGGCCGGGCGAAGACTTTCGCCATCGTCTCCGTCTTAGACATGCCGCAGCACCTCCCGCAGGATCTCGCTCGGGGTCGGCACGACTCCCCCCATCTCTCCGTAGAACGGCGTCGCCGTCCGGCCCTCCACCGCCAACCGCACGTCTTCCCACATCTGCCCGGCGGAGAGTTCCACCGTGAGCACGGCCTTCGCCCGCGCGGCGAGGGACCGGATCGGTTCGTACGGGAACGGCCACAGGGTGATCGGCCTGAGCAGGCCGGCCTTGACCCCGTCCGCCCGCGCCCGCCGCACTACGGTCTTGGCGATCCGGCCCATCGTGCCGTAGGCCACAACAAGGATCTCCGCGTCTTCCGTGGCGACCTCCTCCCACCGCACCTCGCGAGCCTCGATTTCCTTGTACCGGGCGTGGCGCTTCACGTTCAGATCGCGGAGGTCCCGCGGTTCGAGGGCGAAGCTCGCCACCGCGTTGGGGGGGCGTCCGTTGGCGCCGGTGAGGGCCCATGGCTTGGCGGGCAAGGTGTCGAGGTCGCGGGGTGCGGGGAGTTCCACCGGTTCCATCATCTGCCCGAGCATCCCGTCGGCGAGGATCATCGCCGGGACCCTGTACCGATCCGAGAGATCGAACGCGACTACCGTCAGCTCGGCGGCCTCCTGCACGGTGGCCGGAGCAAGGACGATCATCCGGTAATCCCCATGGCCCCCGCCCTTCGTGGCCTGGAAGTAGTCCCCTTGGGCCGGAGCGATGTTCCCCAGCCCGGGCCCGCCCCGGGCCACGTTGATGATCACGCAGGGCAGGTCCGCCCCGGCGAGGTAGGAGATCCCCTCCAGCTTGAGGCTGATGCCGGGCGAGGAGGAGGACGTCAGCGTCCGGACCCCGGCCGCCGCGGCGCCGTAGCACATGTTGATCGCGGCCACCTCGCTCTCGGCCTGGAGGAACTTCCCCCCGGTCCGAGGGAGATGAACTGCCAGGTACTCGACGATTTCGTTCTGCGGGGTGATGGGGTAGCCGAAGTACGTGCGACATCCGGCGCGGATCGCCGCCTCGGCCATCGCCTCGTTGCCGGTCATGAGCTGCCGCGTCATCCGTCACTCCTT
>CAYSZC010000244.1:0-1827 GCA_964435345.1 uncultured Thermotogaceae bacterium | reverse complement strand
CTGGCGCGGTTGGAAGAAGCGGACATCCCGTACATGGTGGTCGGCTCTCTGGCGAACGCGGTCCACGGAGTACCACGGACGATCCAGGATGCCGACGTGGTGATCGCCCCCTTTCGGAGGGGGCTGGCCGCCTGTGTGGGAAACACCGCCGCTGTTGTCCTGTAATGGCGGGCATGCCCTCTCCCCTACGCAGTTCCCCTCACTACGGACGCCCCCCTCTCCTTCTCCTCTCCCTCGAGGGGGGGAGAGGGTAGGGTGAGGCTGACCAGCCCGCATCCCTTTCGCTCCCTCTCCCCCGGGCGGGAGAGGGTTGGGGTGAGGGGGGAGTTCCGCTCATCGGAAGCCCAGGCCTCGTATTCCCACACAGGCTGTTAGAGGGCCTACCAAAGGACAGTGTAAGTCCGCACACGGGTTCCAGATGAGGTAGCCGTCGGCGCCCATTCCTTCCTCAGCCCGGATCTGGGCCACGGTGTAGCCGGCCAGGCTCATCTGCCCCCGATATGCTGGCCGATCGGGTCGGTGCGGCGGGCGCTCCGGGGGAACATCGCCCGCCCGTACACGTCCACCGAGATCGGAACGACGAGGCGCTCCGTCGCTTGGGCGTGGCGACGCCGAGATGACGGGAGAGCAACGGATCGTAGAACACCGCCTGCCGGACGATCGCGTACACTCCCGCGCGTGCACTGCGCGCACGGTGGCCGCGGTTGTCCCCTCCGTGGCGGGGGCTATCATCCGCTCGTGCGGTTCTCCCTGAACGGCCGGGTGTTCGCTGCGGCGGGGTTCCTGTTCGACAAGGACGGGACCCTGCTTGCGTTCGATCACTGGCTCGCCGTGATGGGGGAGAGGGCCCGCCGGCTCGCGGTGCGCTTGAACCTGACGGAGTCCGAGCAGGCGGCTCTGCTGCGGTTCATGGGGTTGGATCCCGCGCATCCCGGGGGGATCAACCAGGGGATCATCCCGTTGCCCCGCTGCGACGCCGAAGCGGCCACAGCCGCGTACCTGGCAGGGGCCCTGGCAGCTGAACCGGAGGAGCTGCGGGGGCTTACGGCGCAGGCGTTCCAAGAGGTGGACGAGGAGTTCCCGTTCGACCGCTACATCCGCCCTACGGCCGGGGCGGAGGCAGGGCTGCGAGCGATTCAGCGGGCCGGGGGTCGCACGGCCGTGGTCACCCACGACACGGCGGCGGCCGCGGTGCGGCACCTCGCAGCGCTTGGCTGGACCGAGCTCGTGGACGTGGTGATCGGCATCGACGTGTGCGCGGAACGCAAACCCGATCCGGCGCCGGTGCTCGCCGCCTGCCGCGCCCTGGGCCTTGTCCCCCGGGAGACGGTGATGGTGGGCGACATGGCGACCGATCTTCTTGCGGGGAGGGCGGCGGGATGTCGCCTCACAGTGGGAGTACTGACTGGGTTGGGAACGATGGAAGATCTGAGCCCGATCGCCGATGTGGTCGTGCCCGACTTGGCCGCTCTAGCCGTCGTCTGAACCGAGCTAGAGAGAACCGTCCAACCGGGGTTCTGGTGGGCCCGCCTGGACTCGAACCAGGGACCTCACACTTATCAGGCGTGCGCTCTAACCACCTGAGCTACGGGCCCGTCAGAGCGATCTTAGCCGCGCCTCTCCGGTCCAGCAACCACGTCCTTGGGCCGCAAGCCGGTTCGGTTGCCCATTGCCAAGGCGTACCCACGGGTGGAGTTGACCCGGTTTCGTGGACACCGTTAGGCTTGCAGCCTGTGTGGGAATACGGGACCTGGGCTTCCGATGAGCGGGACTCCCCCCTCACCCCAACCCTCTCCCGCCCGGGGGAGAGGGAGCGGCAGGGACACG
>CAYSZC010000243.1:0-1831 GCA_964435345.1 uncultured Thermotogaceae bacterium | reverse complement strand
TTGATCCCCACCCCGATCAGGGTGATGCGCACCGCCCCGTCACCGTGCGTGGAGTCTGGCACAGGAGCCGACGTGTGTCCTACGCGGCGCGGACCACGATCCGCGCGCCGTCCCGAACCCGGGCAAACGCCTGCGGATCGCCGAGGACCTGGCCCACCGGGTTCACCGCGCTCGCCGGCCGGATCTCCCCGGGATGGCGGGACGCCGGAGTCGGACCGAAGAAGATGCACAGGGCGCTCCCGGGCGGCCAGTACCCGATGTCGCCTTTGGCCACCGTCTCCACCTGGTTCTCGGGCTTGGCCCGGACCGGGATCGCGAAGTACACCTCGTCCCCCCACCGCTGGGCCGTGGCCTCGAATGGGAGAGCCCGCACGATCGCCGCCACCGTGGCCGGGGCCAGGTCGGAACACAGCCGGCCCGAGACGGCCCCGATCGCCTCGCACTCGATCACGATGTCCATCTCAGGCAGTCTACCGCGGCGCGGACGGCGCGAGAAACTCGCCCCGCACCAGCGCCGCGAGGTCGCGGGCAACCCAGGTCGGGTGGATCCCGTGGCGCGCGACGTCCTCTAGGGTGGAGATTCCGGAAAGCACAAGGGCCGTGTCCATCCCCAGGGCCTGCGCGCCGAGGATGTCCGTCTCCAACCGGTCGCCGATCATGAGCGCCCGGTCGGGGGGGACGCCAGCCATCTCCAGCGCGATGCGGTAGCCAGCCGGGGATGGCTTCCCCATCACCCGCTCCGGCGGGAACCCCATCCCCTCGAGCGCCCCCACGATCGCCCCCGCGCCGGGGACGAGCCCGTTCTCGGTGGGGTAGGTCGCGTCGCGGTTCGTGGCCAGGAACCGCGCTCCGGACAGGAGCGCCTGCAATGCCTGGACGAGCTTGTCGTAGGTCAACCCCCGGTCCATCCCCACCACCACCCACTGCGCCTCCGTCGGGGGCGCCGGAGTATGGCCAGCGAGGGTCATCTCCTCGACCAGGCCGCGCTCCCCGAGCGCCCAGAACCGTACCGGGCCGTGCTCTTCGTGCAGGTGGCGGGCCGCCACATAGGCGCTCGGCACGACCTCGTCCGCGGACACGACGAAGCCGGCGGAACTGAGGCGGGCCGCCATCTCCGCCCGGGAACGGGTGGCGTTGTTCGTGAGGAGGACGACCCGCCCGCGGTCCTTGAGCGCAGCCAGGGCCTCGACCGCGCCGGGGACGGGTTCGGCGCCCCGCACCAGCACCCCGTCAATGTCGAGGAGGAAGCCCTGATAGGGGTCGAGCGAAAACCGCCCGCCGCCAGCGTCTCGGAACATGGCCCAATGATAGCCGGTCCGGAAGCGGAGTTCCGTCCCCGGTTTGACACCCCAGCTGGTTGGGGCATAGAATGGCACGGCCGGAGGGATGGTCGAGTGGCCGAAGACGACGGCTTGCTAAGCCGTTGCTGGGGTGTTGAGCCTTAGCCGTGGGTTCGAATCCCACTCCCTCCGCAGAACGGCGGTTCCAGGCGTCCCGGTTCGGCGGTTTCCTGTAACTGCGGACCGGAGAACCGGCAACCGAAGTGACGCGCCCGTAGCTCAGGGGATAGAGCGTTGGCCTCCGGAGCCAAAGGTCGCAGGTTCAAATCCTGCCGGGCGTAAAGAGAGTTCGGCGAACCGTCCCGATCCCCAGGAACGCGGTGAAAGCAGCCAACGGTTCCCCTATTCGTCACGCCTGCGGACACAGCGCCATCTCCTCGCCATACCCCCACAGGCGAAGCCCCCCCCGTGCGGGAGGCTGGCAGCCAAAAGCTTCCGAGAAGCCGTTTCAAAACGCGGGATTGCCAGCATGCCACCACAAAGGACACGAA
>CAYSZC010000242.1:0-1843 GCA_964435345.1 uncultured Thermotogaceae bacterium | reverse complement strand
CCGGGTTTCCCACACGGGCTGCTACCGTTGCGGGTGCTCGCCTTCGCTGAACCCCAGGGATAGGGGTTTCGGTCCGTGGCGAGAGCGGATCTGGTGGAGGGCCTCGGTGAGCCCGTGCGCGGCGAACAGGTGTATCGGCCGGAACGTGGCCGGTACGAGCCCCGCAAGCCCGACCCCGAGCAGGCGGACGCCGACCTCGGCGTGGACGCCACCGCGCTCGAGAAGCGCCACCGCCTCATCGGCGATGAGCACCGGGTGGTCGGTCGGCTCCGGAAGCCGCACCTGCCGGGTGCGGGTCGTGAAGTCGGACCAGCGAATCTTGATGCGTACCGTGGCGGCGAGCAGTCCTTCCGCGACCAGACGCCCGGCGACGGTCGTCGCCAGCCGCCGCAGCTCGCGCGCGATGTCCTCCTCCCGGAACAGGTCCTCGGGGTACGTCACCTCTTGGGAAATAGACTTCGCCTCCCGTGTGGAGACGACCGGGGACTCGTCCAAGCCCCGGGCGAGCCGCCACAGGTGCGCCCCCATGTTCGGGCCGAACCACGAGTGGAGGAGGCTCGCATCCACCTGCCGCAGGTCGCCCACCGTGCGGACCTCGCGCTCGGCGAGCTTCTTCGCCATCTGCGGGCCGATCCCCCACAAGCGGCCCACCGATAGCGGGGAGAGAAACCCCGCGACGTCCTCCTCGCGCACGATGCGAACCCCGCCGGGTTTGGCCTCATCAGAGGCGAGCTTGGCGAGGAGCTTGTTCCGGGCCAGGCCCACCGAACAGGGGAGGCCGGTCTCGGCTTGAATCCGCCGGTGGACGTTCCGGGCCGTCGTTTCCGCCGGGCCGTGCAGTCGCTCCGTGCCGGTGAGGTCCACGAACGCCTCGTCCAGAGAGAGCGGCTCGACCACCGGGCTGTACGAGCCGAGGATCTCCCGCACCTGCGTCGCGAGTTCCTCGTACCGCGCGAAGCGCGGCGGGAGGAACGTCGCCTGCGGGCACAGCCTTCGCGCCTTGGCGGTCGGCATGGCGGAGTGAACCCCGAACGCCCGGGCCTCGTAGGACGCGGTCGAGACCACCCCCCGCGGCCCCAGCCCCCCGACAACGACGGGCATCCCGCGCCGCGCCGGGTTGTCGAGTTGCTCCACCGCGGCGAAGAACGCGTCCATGTCCACGTGGAGGATCCACCGTTCCATGACCGGGTGATCGTAGCCCCGGCCAACCCGGAGGGCCACCGTCTCGATTTGCCCTCGCCCCAACCCTCTCCTACTTCCTCAAGGTGCTGCATAGACCGATGAAAACGTAGCTCCAACGCGAATCGGCGGGCGTTTGCCGGGCCCCGCCTCCCTGGTACACTCGTCGTAGCTACAGAGGGGGAGGGTGCGATGAAAACCAAGGTCCAGAAGTGGGGCAATAGCCTAGCGCTGCGCATCCCCAAGCCGTTCGCAGTCGAACTCGGCTTGAGCAACGAATCCGCCGTCGAGATCTCGGTCCAGAACCGGAAGCTCCTGGTTGAGCCTACGACGAAACCCCAGCTGACGCTTTCCCAACTCCTCACGGGAGTTACCAAGGACAACCGGCACGCGGAGATCACGGTTGGCCCGGCCGCAGGAAATGAAGCCTGGTGACGCCGTGCCGCGCACGCCTGATCGCGGGGACATCGTGTGGATCTCGTTGACTCCCCATGCGGGGCACGAGCAGAGCGGCAGGCGGCCGGCGTTGGTCCTCTCGCCTGCGGCCTACAATAGGAAAGTGGGTCTGGCCCTTCTCTGCCCGATCACGGCTCAGGCAAAGGGTTGACAACTGTTGACGTGAGCTGTATAGTACAGGCATGAGCAGGAAGAAACTGTCAACCTG
>CAYSZC010000241.1:0-1859 GCA_964435345.1 uncultured Thermotogaceae bacterium | reverse complement strand
TTTGGATTCAATTCCAGAAATGATTTTCTCCGCGTCCTCTGCGTCTCGGCGGTGAACAAACCCCAAGAACTTCGCCTTGCGAGAGAGCGGGAATCCGTGAGCCGAAGCACGGGTCCGCGGCCCCGGGGGTTCCCACACAGGCTGCTACCGGCGCGCGGGCGCGGGTTCTGCGTCCAACTGCTCGCCCAGCCTCTTTTCGGCGCGGGCCTTCCACGCCCCTTTGTGGTACGCGTAGCTCACGAGCAACGGGAGGGCGAGGGTCGCTTCCGCGTACACCATCTGCTCCAGGCCCTGGGCGACCTTCCCCCACGAGCTCGCTTCCTTCAGCGTGGAGCCGGACAGGCCGCCGTCGCGCACATCGGCGGTGGTGATCTGGATCGCGTACTTGTGCATCGGGGCGTCAACCCCCAGCACGTCCGCCGCCACGACCATGTCCTGGGCGAAGTTCTTGGGAACCCCTCCGCCGATCATCACGAGGCCGGTCTCCCGGGAGGAAATCTTGATCTTGGTCAGCTCGAGGAAGTCCCGCACCGAGTCAATCGCCAGATGCCGCCCCGGCCGCTGCCACTGGTGGTACACAAGACCGAACCCGGCGCTGGAGTC
This sequence comes from uncultured Thermotogaceae bacterium, assembly GCA_964435345.1. Lineage (GTDB taxonomy): Bacteria > Bipolaricaulota > Bipolaricaulia > Bipolaricaulales > Bipolaricaulaceae > Bipolaricaulis. Next base: position 1,256 of record CAYSZC010000241.1, on the reverse strand, counting down.
GGAGAAGGCTGGGCAGAAGATCGGGACGCCCTTTTCGTAGGCGAGACGGGTGATTGACCCCGCGCCCCTGTCCCGTTCCACGAGCCACCGCCCCATCTCGCGGATGAACTCCCGGGACGAGTACGCCCTGGGGGGGAGCCCATCGGCGATCTCGGCCACGGTATGATCGCAGACCCGCAGCTCGTCCTCGTCAATGAACGTGTCGTAGATCCGGTCAATGCGAAGTTCGCGGAGGACGTTGTCGTCCGCATCCGGGCTTCCGATGTAGTGTCGGAAGCCCAACGCCTCGAAGAAGTCCTGGTCCACGATATTCGCCCCGGTGGCCACGACCGCGTCGGCCATGCCGTGCTCGATGAGGACGGCAATCGCTCGTCCCAGGCCGGCGCTCACGAGCGATCCGGCCAGACAGAGGACGATCGTGCAGTCCCGGTCGGCGAGCATCCGGTCGTAGATCTGGGAAGCCCAGGCCAGGTTCCGCGCCTGGAACGCGGTCCGCCCCATCGCCTCGACGAGGGGGACCACGTCGAACGCGGTGGGGTCAAGGTGCTCCACCGGCACCCGCAGGTAGGTCCGCTTCTCTTCGCTTGGCATCGGCCTACAGCAGGAACGCGGCCGCGGCCACGACCGTGGTGTAGCCTTTGTTGTCCACGACCGCGGACTGGGTGATGTTCATCGTGCGCACGATCTTCCCCGAGATCTTCCAGATCTCTTTTTTGGCGTCCCACACCAGCTCGTCGTCGAACTCGATCCCCAGGGTCGAGGCGAGCATCGAAGCGGCGAGGTCCTCGGCGTGGTCTCCGGCCTGCTTTTCCTTCTTCCCGAACGAGTGGTGCTCGGAGAGGTAGCCGTAAGCCGCCCGGTCGGCAGGGATCGCGCAGCCCACGGACGCGGCGATCAACCGGTGGGGCTCGTTCGAGGCGCAGCGGGAGAACACGCAGAACACGACTTGCCCCGGTTGGAGCGCCTTCAGTCCCTCGGTGCGGGAGATCACCTTGCACCCAGGGGGCATGATGCTCGAAACATGGACCAGGTTAAGCTTCTCGATCCCGGCGTCGCGGAGCGCGAGCTCAAACGCGCGTAACTCCTCCTTGTGCCGCCCCACGCCGCGGGTGAAGAACACCCGTTGGGGGATGATCGGCCAAAAGGGGCCACCCGTTCCCGGCTCTCGTTCCTTAGACTCTCTCGGCGCGCTGCTCTGACGTGGCATTTTCACCCGAGATTATAGGGGAAACGGCGGCGGTTTGTACCCGCCGCGG
>CAYSZC010000240.1:0-1883 GCA_964435345.1 uncultured Thermotogaceae bacterium | reverse complement strand
CGGCGGGAGCGACCCGCACGATAGGATCGTGTCGTGGACCTTCCGCAACGAGGCTTTCGGGTGGCGTCGCTTGTATTCCGCGATCACCTTCAGGATCTCTAGCTTCCCGATGAGATAGCTCATCGGCTGGGTCGGGGACGAGGTGTACCGGCGGACTTCGGCCTGGGCGTTGCTCTGCTCCAAACCGACTTTCTCTACCAGGAACTGGATGCCCTCCTCGACCGTCATCTTCCCGGTGTGGAGGGACACGTCGAGGACGATCCGCGCCGCCCGCCATAACTGGTCTTGCAGTCGCGCCAGCTTCTGCACGGGCTCCTTGATGTACCCCAGCTCCTCCATCAGCTCTTCGCAGTAGAACGCCCACCCCTCGACAAACAACGAGGAGAGAGCGCTCCCGAGCTTGCGGGGAAGGGACTTCGTGTGGCGGTTGGCGTAGACGAGCTGGAGGTGATGCCCTGGGTAGGCTTCGTGGAGCGCGGTCACGGGGATCCCCGCGTAGTTGTGGCCGCGGAGCTTCTCTTCCCGCGCCTTCCTGGGCCCCCAGCGGCCAGCCGGGGTCACGAGGAAGATCCCTTCCTGCTTCTTCTCCAGGGGTCCGGGCATCATGTACGCCGCGTAGGGGATCACGGGCCGCAGCGAGGGCGGCGTGGCCAGGATCTTCAGGCTCTCCCCGTCGGGGATGGTCACGATCCCTTTCTCCACCACGTACCGCCGTACCTTCTCCATCTCCCTCCGGTAGACGGAAAGAAGCTCGCCCGGCTTGGGGTGATGGTTCTTGGCCTCCTCGACGATCTCGCGGGCCGTCTTGCCGGGGGCGATCTTCTTGGCGAGAGCCTCCATCTGGGTTTGGGTGTCCCGAAACAGCTTCCAACCGAGTTCGAGGAGCTCGTCGGCGGAGTAGTCGAGCAGGTGGTCCTCGCGGAGGAGCTCCTCAAACAGGTCCTTCCCCGCCGCGAAATCGCCCTTCGCCTGGGGAAGGATCTCCCGCTCCAGAAACGCGATGTAGTCCCGGAGGGCCGCTGCCGCTTTCTGGCTCGCGTGGAGCACCTGCGGGAAGAGGAGCGGGGTCCGGAGGGCAAAGAGGGGAATCACGAGGCGGAAGAGGACGATCCCCTGCTTTGCTCCCTCGAGCGCGACCTCGGCCCACACGGGAGGGACTTTCTCCGGAACGAGGTTCTCCTTCCCCTGGCGGAGGACCCGGGGGATCTCCCGGAGGCGCCCCAGGACGCCCTTCATCCGCACGCGGAATGGGGCGAAGTCCTTCATCAGGAGGAGGAACACGCCCCCGAAGCACTCGTTCAGGTACATTCCTGGGCTCCGCTCGTAGTCCCGCGTTCTGTCGAATTCGCGCAGGAACCCCTTGGCAAGCTGGACCATGAGCGTGCGGTCGGTGCGGGCATCGGCCGACCACGCCGCGGGATCGGTTGCCTCGAGCTGGGCCAGCGCCTCCCGGAGCATCGTCTCCTGGCGGGCCCGAGCCGTGGGGCTGTGGTCCCCCAGCTTGTGATCGAACCGATGGTCCCCGAACTGGGTCGCTGCCACCGGGGCTTCCTCCATCATCCGGTGGAAGAACCGCTCCGTCGAGTCGTAGAACTTGGCTTCGCTTACGTTCGGCACGTTACTCTCCTTTGGTGCGCTCTCATACGCTGTTCCTCCATCACGATGCGCGCCCACTCAAGGCGTTGCGTATAGTCTCGCGCTATGGCACGACCGCTGAGGCTCGAATACCAAGAACGAAGACTGTCTGGGCGCGACCGGCGGGCATACGACGTGCAGCCATGAGTGTGTCTAGAGCTCCATCCCCATCATCCTGTTCGCCGTACGGAGTAAGAAGCCGAGGCCCTCGGCCTCCCGAGCGACCGCCGGCATCCACGTCGGCGCGG
>CAYSZC010000239.1:0-1906 GCA_964435345.1 uncultured Thermotogaceae bacterium | reverse complement strand
AACCCCCAGTCCCTTTGTGTTCTTCGTGCCCACCTTCGTGCCCTTGGTGGTGCAGCTCGGGTTTCCTCTGCGACCTCAGCGTCTCGGCGGTGAACGAACCCCATGAACTTCGCCTGGCGAGAGAGCGGGAATCCGTGAGCCGAAGGCCCGCGTGCCCCAGGCCCGCGGCCCCGGGCTTCCCACACAGGCTGCTAAGGGCCGGGGCAGGCTCTACAATGCTCCGGGCAAAGGGGGGAAAGATGAAGCGCCAGCTTCCCGAGTACACGGAAGGCGAAGAGATCGCCAACGCGGTCACCCATGCCGTGGCGACCGGGCTCAGCATCGCCGGCCTTGCCGCCCTCACTGCGCTGGGCGTGCTTCGGGGAGGCAGCCCTGGGCAGATCGCGAGCCTCGTCGTGTACGGGACGACCCTCGTCCTGACCCACCTCGCCTCGACCCTCTACCACAGCTTTCGGGGCCGCCGGGTCAAGGCGGTGTTCCGGATCCTCGACCACGCCGCGATCTACCTCCTCATCGCCGGGACGTACACCCCGTTCCTGGTGATCCGCCTGTGGAACCCGTGGGGGTGGGCGCTGCTGGGGATCGTGTGGGCGATGGCCATCGCCGGGGTCCTGTTTAAGTCGCTCTTTCTCGGCCGCCTGCGCAAGGCGTCCGTGGTCACCTACATCGTAATGGGGTGGCTCGTCGTGGTGGCGGCGGAGCAGCTCCTGGCCCATGTTCCGCTCGGCGCGCTAGTGTTCCTCCTCGCGGGGGGACTGATCTACACCTTGGGGATCGTCTTCTACGCCTGGAAGCGTCTCCCGTTCAACCACGCCATCTGGCACCTTATGGTGCTCGCCGCCGGAATGTGCCACTACTTTGCAATCTTCCTGTACCTCCTCCCGAGCCGCTGACGCTCACCGCGAGGAGCGCAGGATGCAGAGAGAATCGGTTTCGGAATTGAATCCAAACCCAAGACGGTTGAATCGTCACTCCGAGGCTTCTCTGCGCGCTCCGCGTCTCCGCGGCGAGAGCGGGTTGTTGGCGCCTTTGTGGCTTGGTGGTGGCGCGTGTGACGGCTACCATAGGGATCCGATGCCGAAGTACCACCTGCGCCAAGCGGAGCTGGAGATCGTGGACCAGGCCGAGCTTGAGGCCGTGCTGCGCCGCGGCCGGTACATGACCGTGGCGATGTGCCGCGACGGGGAGCCGTACGTCGTCACGTTGAGCTACGGGTACAGCGCCGGGGAGAACGTACTCTACTGCCACTGCGCCCGGGATGGACTCAAGCTCGATTTCCTCCGCGCGACCCCCGAGGTCTGCGCCACGGTGGTGGAGGATCTTGGCTATAAGAGCGGCGAGTGCGCCCATGCCTACCGCTCGGTGGTGGTGCGGGGGCTAATGGAGGTTGTGGAAACCCGTGCTCAGAAGGCCCACGGGCTACGCGTGCTCCTGGCGCATCAAGAGAGCGATCCCCTCGACGTCGAGCGACGACTTCTCCCCGACGATGCCGCCTACGACCGGGTGACCGTCCTCCGGCTGGACATCCGGGAAATCACCGGCAAGCAATCTGTGTAGAACCGCCGCACGGGATCCGAGAAGCCCCTACTCTGCCCGCGGCGCCGACACCGTACCTGTGGCGATAGACCCGCGGAGCTGATCGCTCGCTTCGGATCACTCCTGCATTCTCCCCGTGAGCCGGTACGTCTCCACCTCGCCCGTCGTGGGCTGGATCGTTCCCCAGACATCGGGGACGAGGTAGATGCTGTAGCGGTAGCCGGGGCTCTTGGCCGCGTCACGATCCGAGACAAAGACGAGGAGTTGGCGGAACCCCGGGGGCCGCGGACCTGTGGCACGCGGACCTTCGGCTCGCGGATTCCCGCTGTAGATCTGCACGCACGGCGGAGTCCATGGCTTGTTTACCGCC
>CAYSZC010000238.1:0-1911 GCA_964435345.1 uncultured Thermotogaceae bacterium | reverse complement strand
TCCATCGTGGCCGCAGCCAGCCTGATCTCAGCACGGTTCGCTATCGAGACGACAAGACCCAGCGAGCGTTCCCGTCGGTCACCAGCATCCGTTTCGTCTCCTTACGCCACGTCGTGACGTACGGCCACGTACACGCGGGGCATGTCTTGCCACCGGCAGCCCGTACGCAAACACGTACAGGATCCCCGCGACGACCTTCCGGTCCTCCACCCGAGGGCGGCCCATGTGCCCGTGGGGAGGCCGGAGGGGCTCGATCCTCTTCCACTGCTCGTCCGTGAGTTCGCGTCTCGGCATGCCTTCAGCACAGCGACCGATGTGGAAGTTGTGAAACCGGTTCTACCACATCAACATTTTCGGCAGCGACGAGGATGGCGGGTACATCGCCGACATCCCCGATCTCGAAGCCTGTTCAACGTTTGGTCATACGACGGCGGAGGCCCTGCGGGAGGTGGAGATCGCCAAGGGCGCTTGGATCGAGATAGCCCGCGCCCAAGGGTGTCCCATCCCCCAACCCCGCTACCGCCCCGCCATCTACCAGGCTACAGGGTGACCGCCCTTCACTCGCGTCGCACCGCCAAGCCCCCCCACAAGAAGGCCGCGCTCCCGCGTCAGATCGCTGCCACCGGACACCAGATCGAACGCGCCGAGGAGATGTGATAGTGTCCGGGGGTGCAGTGTCCATCACGAATGGAGGAGTGCGATGCGTATCGGGCTGAGCAGTGTGTTCGTGGACGATCAGACGAAGGCCCTTGCCTTCTACACCGAGAAGCTTGGGTTCCGCAAGATAGCGGATGTACCGGTGGGTGAGCACCGCTGGTTGACGGTCGTGGCCCCCGATGGAGACGAAAGCGTGGAATTGGTGCTGGAGCCGCTGGCCTTCCCCCCGGCCAAGACCTACCAGCAAGCCTTGTTCGAGGCTGGTATCCCCGCCACTGCGTTTATCTCAGAGGATGTGCGCGCAGAGTACGAAACGCTGCGGTCCCGTGGGGTTCGGTTCCGGGGCGAGCCGACAGAGACGGCAGGAGCGGTCGTTGTCGTGTTCGAGGATACCTGCGGGAACCTGATCAGCCTCGTTCAGCCGGATCAGTAGTCAGGGGGTTCCTGCCCCAAGCCAGTTGGTTCCGAGGAGGTCGTGATGGAAGAGAACCCGGTACTGAAAGCAGTCTTGGAGCGCAAGTCCATACGTCGGTACAAGCCGGACATGCCGGCTGACGCGGTGATCGAGGCCGTGGTCCGTGCTGGACAGCAGGCTCCATTTGCTGCCCAGATCGGCAGTGTGCTTCTTTCTCGCGATAGGGAACGGCATCCCTTCAAGGCGCCGCTCCTGTTCACCGTGCTCGTTGACGTGCACCGCCTGGAGAGGGTCCTCGCCGCCCGCGGGTGGAAAAGGAAAACGTGCGATCTGGCGATCCTCCTGTTCGGAATCCAGGACGCGGCATACATGGCGGAGAACATGGTGATCGCCGCGGAGGCGTTTGGGCTGGGAAGCTGCTTCCTGGGAGCGGCCCCGTTCCGAGCCGCGGATCTCAAGAAGGAGTACGGCCTTCCGGACAGGGTGTTCCCCCTGGTGCAGCTCGTCATGGGATACCCGGCCGAGGAGGCACTCCCTCGCCCCCGCTATCCGCTTCCGTTCACCCTGTACGAGGGACGGTACCCGCAGGACGATGGGAAGACATTGACGGAGGCGATGGAGGCAATGGATCGGGGGTACCTCGCTCAGGACTACTACCGCAGGGCCGGCTTCATGGTGAAGCTGGAGGACGAGAGAGAGGAGACGCACACCTTCGCCGACTACAGCTGGACCGAACACATGGGACGTAAGTGGGGCCAGTGGTTGGGTGACGCCGAAGAGGTTCTCGATCAGCTGCGGGCGTGCGGGTTCGACCTGACGGACGAAGAGGGCTAGCAGCC
>CAYSZC010000237.1:0-1936 GCA_964435345.1 uncultured Thermotogaceae bacterium | reverse complement strand
TGCCCTCCTTCGTGCCCTTGGTGGTGCAGTTCGGGGTTCCTCTGCGCCCTCGGCGTCTCTGCGGTGAAACGCGCCGTCGCAGACGAGCTGCGACGCCGGTGTCCCGTCCTCTGCGCTCATCCCCCTCGTCCCGCCAGTCGTTCCTTGAGCTCGCGGATGATCGCGACCGGGGTCGGATCGGCCCCATTGAGAAGAGCCAGGTAGGCGCTCACCCAGTCCCCGAGGTAGAGCAAGGAGAATGCCTGAGCGAGCGCCCCCGTTCCGCGGCCGTGGACCTCGATCCATGGGAGGTCCCGCGCGGAGAGAAGCTGTTGCAGGATCTCGATCCGAGCCTGAACCCGGGGATGATCGTGTCCGGCGCGCAGGAACACGACCGTCGCCTGGGGGAGGAGCCGAGTCGAAAGCTCCCATCCGACGATCTCGTTGTGGCAAAGCTCGGGGAGCTCGGCCCAAAACGCTGGCTGCTTGGCGTTCTCGTTGACCTGGGTCTTCCAGCGGAACGCCACCGGCGCGGTCGGCCCGGCCCCGTAGACGAGCGGAACGCGCCCGTGCAGGGTGCGGGCCAGCCGCTGGGCCTCGTTCTCCCCGTCGCCCGGGGCAAGGTCCCGCGCCAGACCCTCGAGCACGGGAAAGACCTCGTCCAGTCCGCCGATCGGATCGAGCCGCCGGAACAGACCAAGGAGAGGGAACAGGAGATACCCCAGGGCGGCCCGGGGTTGGTAGCCGGGCGGGATCTTGATCCACGGGATCCCCCTCTCCGAGCACAGCGCCCCCAAAGTCCCGCCCGAGGTCACGGCGAGGAGGCGCCGCGTGCGGGGCAGGGCCTCGCGGAACGCGGATAGCGTTTCCTCCGTGTCCCCCGAGTACGACAGGGCGACGACGAGCGACTCCTCTCCCACCCAGCGGGGCAGCGTGTACCCCCGCACCGGGACCACCTCCGCCGGGAGGAGGGCGCCGAGCAGGGACCCGGCGATCCCCGATCCCCCCATCCCCAGGACCACGATCCGGGAGAACCCGGCCAGCCGCTCCGTGGAGACCTCGTCCCCCAGAGCGAGCCCTTCCCGGCACTGACCGGGGAACCGCCCCAGCACCGCCAGCATCCCCGCCCGGTCCACGGTGCGGAGTTCCCGCCACTGTCGTTCGTGTGCGCTCCGATCCAACACAGCTACCGCCCCCTTCCCCGCGCGAGGATCGCCCGCACCTCGCCCGCGAACCGCGTCAGGTCGCCCATGCGCTGCGTGACTACCTCGTACACAAGCCGATCGTCCACGGCCCCGTACTCGTGGACGAGGATGTTGCGGAACCCCTTCATCCGCCGGAGCGCGGTGACCGTGTCCGGAGAGAGGATTCCCGCCTCGAGGAGCTTCGTGAGCACGTCATCCACCTCCCCAGGAAGCCCCAGCCGCAGCTCGCGCACAAGCAGCGCACAAACGTCCAACGCTGCCTCGACCGCGATCTGGGCCAGCCGCTCGCATGCTCGCTTCTTCTCCACCCGTTGGTACTCAGCAAACGCAGTTGGAGCGACCTCACCCAGCTCTCGCAGGTACTGCTCGAGCCGATCAAGCTTCGCCAAAATTCGCTCACGATCCACGGGCCACCGCCTCCAGGTAATCCTGGTAGATGTGCCGGAAGTCCTCCCATTCCTTGGCGGTGTGGATCGCAAGGTCGTACAAGGCGTCCTCGTCCCGGACGTAGAGGACCCTCCCCTCCCGGAGGACCCGCCGCCGCACCGGAAGCGGCAGCGCTTGGAAGAGGCGGACATCGAGGTCGAACCCGAGGTAGGCGAACGCCTTGGCCGGGAGTTCCTCCTTCGGGAATGCGGGCCTCAAGGCCAAACACACGTCTGTGTCCGACCCAGCCCTTTCCTCACCGCGGGCATGGCTCCCGTAGAGGATCACCGCAAGCACATGCGGGTCTTCCCGGGCCACGCCGAGCA
>CAYSZC010000236.1:0-1937 GCA_964435345.1 uncultured Thermotogaceae bacterium | reverse complement strand
GCGCTCGATGCCGACCGCGCGCAGTGGGCCGCGGCCGCAACCCGCGCCCAGGCCGCCGGGCTGTCCGTCACCGTGACCCCGTACAACGAAGCGGCTCTGTACCAGCAGGTGTTCTTCCTGTCCGCATTCGGGCTCGCCCGGTTCGACGTGGCCCAGGTGTTTACGGAGTGGGTGCCCACGGTCGCGGGACGGCTGGCCGATCTCTCCCCCTACGCGGCCGAGCTCCAGGCTGCTGGGCTCAAGACCTACACCCACGGGGGGCGGGTGATCGGGGTCGTTCTTCCGTGGCGCCAGGACGCGCTGGCCACTGTCCTTGCGCGGTCCGCGCGGATTCGAGAGTCGGTGTGGTTCTTCTCGCATCTGGGCTTGTCCACACCGCCGACCGCGCCGACGACGGGGAAGTCCGTTCCTCTCGCGCTTGGCCTGGTCACCGTGGACAAGATTCCGCAAGGGAACCCGTTCGTGGATGGAGCGATCGAGACGCTGCTCTCCGCGGTGCGACAGGTCGTGCCGACTGGGCCGGTGACCGCGCTGGCCCATCTCCCGTTCCAGGCGCAGGACGCCCTGACCAAGGTCGCGGCGATGCTGGGGATCCCCATTGCCACGGCGACGAGCGAGGTCACGCTCGTCATCGAGTCCAGAGGCGGGGTTGCTCCGCTCGGGATCGGTCGTGAGGCGGTGTCCTCGCCGCTCGGGTTGACGAGGGTCTCGGTGCCCCTGGGCCAACTGGAGAGCTTCCTCGCCCAGATCGGGGCCGGGGTCTACGTCCGCCTTCCCCACGTGCCGTACCCGCTGGGGGTGACCTCCGAGGGGGCGGCCCTCGTCGGATCCGGGGCGTTCCACGGCGTCGGCAACCGCGGGTCCGGGGTCAGGGTCGCGGTGATTGACCTCGGGTTCAACGGCCTCGCCGCCTCGCAAGCCCGGGGGGATCTGCCGCACACCGTGATCACCCGCGACTTCACAGGGACCGGCGTCGCCACCGGCATCTCCCACGGCACGGCCGTGGCCGAGATCCTGCACGACGTGGCGCCAGGCGCCCAGATCTACCTCATTAAGATCGGGAACGAAGTGGACTTGGATAACGCCGTCGCTTACTGCATTTCCGAGGGCGTGCACGTCATCACCCACGCCTTGGGCTGGTACAACACGAACTTCTACGACGGCACGGGGACGATCGCCGACATCGCCCGCCGGGCGACCAATGCGGGGATCCTGTGGGTCCAGGCCGCAGGGAACAGCGGCCTCAGGCACCACGGGGCGACGTTCACCGACGGAAACGGCGACGGCTGGCACGACACCGACATCACGTTCACCTCCACCGCTGGCCAGAGCATGGCCTTCTACCTGACGTGGGACGCGTGGCCCCAGACCGGGGACGACTACGACCTGTACCTGTTCGGTCCAGGCGGGTCGCTCGTCGCCAGTTCCACGAGAACCCAGGGTGGGACAGAGCAGCCCACCGAGCGGGTGATCACCACCGCTGGCACGGCCGGCACCTATCGGTTGCGCATCCAGAGGGTGGGCGGCGCCACGCGGCGCCTCTCTATGTTCTCGATCCAGCATGACATCACGCCGGCCGTGGCTGCGTCATCCATCCCCGCCCCGGGGAACGCGGCAGAGGTCCTCACCGTGGGGGCGATCAACTGGCCGAACTACACGACCGGCCCCATCGCTCCGTACTCCTCCCGTGGCCCGACGACCGATGGCCGGCAGAAGCCGGATCTGGTCGCGCCAGACAACGTGACGACCGGCGTCACCCACTACATCCCGTTCCCCGGCACGTCGGCTGCTGCGCCGCACGTGGCGGGGGTGGCCGCTCTGCTCAAGGCCGAAACGCCGGGCCTGACCCGAGCCATCCTCACCAGCCGGATCCTCTCGTTCTGCATCCCGATGGGCGACCCGCACGCGTTCGGCGCGGGGCGGCTCGTGGCCGGGCC
>CAYSZC010000235.1:0-1946 GCA_964435345.1 uncultured Thermotogaceae bacterium | reverse complement strand
GCGATCCGCCTTTCGTGGGACGACCTCGCCCACAAGCTCGGGCGATGAAGTCCTGACTTGACTCCCGGTCTTTCGCAGCCCTATACCGCCGGCCAGGAGACCGTCGCCGCTCCCAGGGAGGCCCTCCGCGCCGAGCGGTAGACGTCCGACCCGGCGTAGTCAATGACATCGTGTGCTTGCGCAGGGGGCACAGAGCATCCGAGCGATGCTTGTGAACCGACTGAGAGAGAGGGGGGACGTGATCGAACAGCGCGAGCGGAAGCCGAGCGTCCAAGAACTTGAACGCCGGCGCGCGAACCTGGGCCAGCAACTCGCGAGTCACGAACCGGACGGACTTCGTCTGTTCAGTTCGCATCGTGTCGGCTACCTGACGGGGTTCGCATTCATCTCCACCGAGCGACCGATGGCGGTCCTCCAGGCATGGGACCGCGATCCGGTGCTGTTCGTCCCGTACCTCGAGCGCGAGCACGCCGGCCGGGAAGCGCGTCGCGGCGGGGCCCTACGCGCCCGTGTTGTCCGATCCGGGCCAGATCGGTAGCATCGTGTATACAAGGCCATGCCCAGGGCGAAGAAGGGTGCGAAACCAGCGAACTCCACCGCCGCCACGGTTGGTTACGAGGGCCAGCTGTGGAAGATGGCCGACGCCCTCCGGGGCAGCATGGACGCGGCCGAGTACAAGCACGTCGCCCTCGGACTCATCTTTCTGAAGTACATCTCCGACGCCTTCGAGGAGCAGCGCGCCAAGCTCGTGGCCGAGCGGTCGAAAGGAGCCGATCCCGAGGACCCCGACGAGTACCGGGCCCAGAGCATCTTCTGGGTGCCGTCCGAGGCGCGCTGGGCGCACCTGAAGGCGCAGGCCAAGCAGCCCACCATCGGCCGGCTCGTGGACGACGCCATGGCCGCGATCGAGCGCGACAACCCGGCGCTCAAGGGCGTGCTGCCCAAGGACTACGCCCGCCCCGCGCTCGACAAGACGCGCCTCGGCCAGCTCATTGATCTGATCAGCAACATCACGGTGGGCGACGAGGAGGCCCGCGCCACGGACGTGCTCGGCCGCGTGTACGAGTACTTCCTCTCGCAGTTCGCCAGTGCGGAGGGCAAGAAGGGTGGCGAGTTCTACACCCCGCGCTGCGTGGTGAAGCTCCTGGTCGAGATGATCGAGCCCTACCGGGGGCGCGTCTACGACCCCTGCTGTGGCTCCTCGGGCATGTTCGTGCAGTCGGTGGAGTTCATCAAGGCGCACGCGACGGGCAACGGGAACGGCGGCAAGGCGAGAGGCGACATCTCGATTTACGGCCAGGAGTCGAACTATACCACCTGGCGGCTGGCCAAGATGAACCTCGCTATCCGCGGCATCGACGGCCAGATCGCCCACGGCGACACCTTCCACAACGACCGCCACCCCGACCTCAAGGCCGACTTCATCCTCGCCAATCCCCCGTTCAACGTCTCCGACTGGGGCGGCGAGCGGCTGCGCGACGACAAGCGCTGGAAGTACGGCGCCCCGCCCGCCGGCAACGCCAACTTCGCCTGGGTGCAGCATTTCCTTTACCACCTGGCGCCCGCGGGCGTGGCCGGCTTCGTGCTCGCCAACGGCTCGATGTCCTCGAACCAGTCCGGCGAGGGAGAGATCCGCAAGGCCATCATCGAGGCCGACCTCGTGGATTGCATGGTCGCGCTCCCCGGCCAGCTCTTCTACTCCACGCAGATCCCTGCGTGCCTCTGGTTCCTCGCCCGTGATCGCAAGGACGGCAAGTTCCGCGACCGCCGCGGCGAGATTCTGTTCATAGACGCCCGCAAGCTCGGCCGCATGGTGGACCGCACCCATCGCGAACTAACCGACGAGGACATCGCCCGCATCGCCGGCACTTATCATCTCTGGCGAGGTGATGTAGGGGCAGGCCTTGTGCCTGCCCAGGGCGACCACAAGGGTCGCCCCTACAAGG
>CAYSZC010000234.1:0-1953 GCA_964435345.1 uncultured Thermotogaceae bacterium | reverse complement strand
GTACTCCCGTCTTGGGATCTCCCGAGGGTCCATCGGTCGCATCACCGCGGAAGTGCACCCGGCGCGTTTCGCCCGGCGGCGATTCCCGCGGGCGAGCGCCCCTTCCCTTCTCGCGTCATACTCGCTATACTTCTAGGCGCAGGAAGGAAATGCCGCGTCTCCCAAGACTCGTGAGAGACGGCAGCGAAGGGAGGAGGAGAGCATGGGTGGCATTCGGACGATGGCAGCGGTGGGCGTTGTGGTTGGGGCTGGGTTCCTCGCGGGGTGCTGTCTGTTCAGCGGACCCCCCACGGTCACGATCATGGGCCCGACGACGGCGCCCGTTGGCACAGCGGTGACCTTCACGGCAACGGCCACCGGCGGCGGTGGGACGTACACGTACATGTGGAGCTTCGGCGGATCGGGGTCCATGGCGACGCACACGTTTCCGTCAGTCGGGACGCACATGGTCGGAGTCACGGTGACGGACAACTGCGGGAGGTCGGCCACCGCCATGGTGTCGGTCACCGTCACGGAGGGCGCGGGCGGCGGGGGTAATCTGACCGGGATGTGGACCGGGATGATCTTCGACAACCAGGGAGTGAACACCTCGTTTGACCTCCAGATCACGCACGTGGGAACGAACGTTACGGCGCTGGTGAGGGTGCTACTGATGACTTCGACCGGGACTGGCTCCTACGCGGCGGGGCGGTTCATGCTCAATTTCCAATGGCCGGCTACGGATACGATGGTCCTCCTTCAGGGCACGCACAACCCCCACGCGAATGAGCTTTCGGGGGATTGGATGGTGGGCGGACTGCGTATGGGCACGTGGAGGGTTCGCCGGTAGCGCGGTCAGATCCGCCATCGTTCGCTTTGTCCAGCCGTGGCCCGTGGCCCCCGCCGCGGGCCACGGTTCCTTCCAGCCGCAGGGAACAACGGTGAGCTTCTCTCGCTGGCCGGCGTAGCTCAGCAGGCAGAGCAGCCGCTTCGTAAGCGGCGGGTCGGGGCGATCATGGACGTCACCGCCGCCGACCAGGCCAAGATCGCCGAGGAGCGGATCGAGGCCTATCGCGGCACGGTGTCCCTGCCCCTCGAGCCGGGCGCGCACAAGCGCATCGCCGTGAAAATCGTGGACGACCGGGGAATCGAGAGCCTGAAGGTCATTGATTTGAACGAGGTGGGCTGATGGATTACGCGCTTACCAAGCACGCGCGGGACGCTTGGGACAAGCGGCAACTCCCGCTCGCCTGGATGGAACGCGCCCTGAGCACGCAGAGGCGACCGAGGCCGATCCGGTAGACCTGGACCTGGAACACCGGCTTGCGCGGACTCCCGAGTTCGGCCATCGTGTGCTACGCGTGATCGTGAACGGCAGACGAACCCCGCCCCCTGGTCGTGACCGTATTCTTCGATCGAAGGAGGAGCCTCCCACGAAGCTCAAAGTGGATCAACAGGCTGACGCACTGTATCTGACACTCGGCGAAGCGCCTGCGAGCCGTACCGACGAAGTCTCGCCGGGTGTTCTCGTGGATTACGACGATCAGGATCGCGTGGTCGGTATCGAGACGCTGTGCCTCGCGAAGCGGGGGCCGGACGTTGACCTGCGGCGGCTGCTGTTCGAATCGGTTCCGCAAGCGAGCTGACGCGGAGAAAGACCATCGCGATGCCGCGCACCACCAGTGATCGGCTGATCATCAATTCGCCTTACGAGGAGCCGGCGCGCCACTGGCGCTACGAGCGCGAGACGCGCACCTTCGAACTTGTGGAGGGCCGTCGCCCGGCGGGCTACGTGGTGGCCTCGCCCGATTCCCGCGCGGTTCGTCCCGCCCGCACCAACTCCACCATCTGCCGCCGAAACTCCAGCGGGTACGGTGGCCGTGTCCTCGGCATCGTCAACACCTCCCGTGCAAGCAGCATGTGTGAGAACCACCGCCGCTGTTGTCCTGTCATGGTAGGCATGCCCTCTCCCCT
>CAYSZC010000233.1:0-1956 GCA_964435345.1 uncultured Thermotogaceae bacterium | reverse complement strand
AGGCTGGGTTAGCATGGGGAGAGGGTCGAAACAAGGCGTTCGGCACGGCGGATCCGGAGGCGACAGGCACTCAGAGTCGCCCGACGAAGACATTGCGCCTCCTCGTAGGGGGGGAACCCACGACACGTTTTCCGTTCCCCTCGCGCCCGTAGGCCACGCCCTCCTCTCCCGGTGCTCGCGGAGGTTCGGACGACCGAGCCAGACGCGGCGGGACGGGAGGCATCCCGTCTTCCCTGTCCGGCTTTCCGTGAACCGAGCCGTCCGCGGGCGCGCACCCGATCCAAGGGAGGCCTTACGCTCAAGGGCAACCACATCCTGATCACGGTGGAACGAACGCCCGCTGGCCTGCGCCGGCGGGTGGCGATCGTGGAAGACGGGGAACTTGTAGAGGTACACTTCGACGTCCCGGCCCGGCGAGCGCTGGTCGGCAACATCTACATGGGCAAGGTCGAGTCGGTGCTTCCAGGGATGGGGGCGGCGTTCGTCAACGTGGGCGAGAAGAAGGCCCTGTTCCTCTCCGCGCACGAGATCAACGATCCCATGCTCATCGCTAAGGGATTCGAACCCTGGAAAGAGACCGCTCCGATTCAGAAGGTGCTCCGCCCCGGGGATCCGGTGGTGATCCAGGTCCGTCGGGAGGGGGTGGGGAAGAAGAACCCCCAGGGGACCACGAAGTTCAGCCTCCCCGGGCGGTACTGGGTGTACCTGCCCACGGAAGATCGGGTCGGCATTTCGCGTCGGGTGGGGGACCGGGAAACCGGAAGACGCCTCCGCCAGATCGCGTATGAACTCAAGGGCGAGAACGAGGGCGTCATTGGCCGCACCGCGGCGTTTCAAGCCTCCAAAGAGGACCTGGCGAGAGATTTCAGGCACCTCCAGGGGATCTGGAAGGGGATCGAGGCGGCGGCCAAGGAGACTTCGCCCCCGAAACTCCTCCACGAGCCGCTCGACCTCGTCCGGACCCTCATCCGCGACCGGTTCCTGGAGAACGTCAGTTCCCTCATCGTGGACGACGCGGAACAGCACAAGGAGATCCAGGACTTCCTGGAGCACCTCCACCTGCCGCGGTTCCGACGCCTTGTCAAGCTCTATCGGGGGAAGGTCCCCCTGTTTGTGCGCTACGACATCGAGCGCCGACTGCGGGACGCGCTGCAGCACAAGATCCCCCTCAAGGCCGGCGGGTTCCTCGTCGTGAACGAGACGGAGGCCCTCACCGCCATTGACGTGAACACGGGCTCGGATGTGCGGCACCGCAACCAGGACGCGGCGATCCTCAACACGAACCTCGAGGCGGCCAAGGAAATCCCCCGGATCCTCCGGCTGCGGAAGATCTCCGGGATCATCGTCGTGGATCTGGTGGACATGGAGAGCGAGACGGACGTGCAGAAAGTGATCGCGCTGCTCCAGGAGGAGCTCAGAAAAGACCGCTCCCCCGCGGACTTCATTGACATCACGAAGCTGGGGTTGGTCGAGATTACCCGGCGCCGGGAAGGGGAATCGCTGGCGACGATGTTGGAGGACGTCGAAGAAGGCTAAGCCTGTAGTGGGCCAAGAGATCGTTACCACCCCGAAGAGCCCAGTCAGCGTTGACCCGATCCCGCGTCAGGTGTGGGAACACCACGAACCCCTCGTCATCCGTGCGGTGGGATCGTTTTACTCGCCCGCCCTGGATCCTCGCCAGCCGCGTTCCCAGCGGCCAGCAGTACTTGTCCAGTAGCTGGGAAAGCTCCTTGGGGTGCTACCCCCCGGACTCCTCCCCCCCCCCAAAAAACATCCCGCGGAACCGCTTCCGCCAGTTGTAGAACGTCGCCCCCGAGACCCCGTGCGCCCGACAGACATCCCCGACCGTCTTCTCGCCCCGATCGGCCTCGGCCAGGATCGCTACCACCTGTTCCTCCGTAAAGCGACTGCTCTTCATCCTCTCCTCCTTGCCCCTTCGCTTCCCCGATTCTCCAC
>CAYSZC010000232.1:0-1963 GCA_964435345.1 uncultured Thermotogaceae bacterium | reverse complement strand
CGGGCGGCCATTCCGCGATGCCCCCGCGCGATAGCTCCGTTGCCAAACTTGCTCAGGCGATTCGGATCCTCGAGACGCGTCCGTTTCCACCGCGGCTCCGGGAGCCCACGGTTGGCTTCCTCTCCGCGACGACCCCGCGGATGCCGTTCGTGAGACGGCTTGCCCTGGCCAACCTCTGGCTCACCCGGCCGTTCGTGGCCCGGGCCATGACGCGGAGTCCCACCACGGCCGCTCTCGTCCGCACCACGACCGCGACCACAATCCTCCAGGCGGGGACGAAGGAGAACGTCGTCCCCCAGACCGCCCAGGCCACGGTCAACCTGCGGCTCCTCCCCGGCGAGACGGTGGACACGGCCCTCGCCCGCGTGGCGCGGATCGTCGGGCCAGGCGTTCGCGTTGAGCCGGCGTCCGCGGGTTGGAACCCGTCGCCGGTGAGCCCAACCGGGACCGACGCATACAAAGCCCTGTCCCGCGTCATTCGCAGGCTCTTCCCCGATGTCGTGGTCGCTCCGAGCCTCGTGGTGGGGGCGACGGACTCCCGGTACTACGCCCCGATCGCTGCGAACACGTTCCGGTTCGTTCCGATCGCCCTGACACGGGAGGACATGGGCCGCATCCACGGCACCGACGAGCGGATCTCGGTGGAGTCCCTCGCTGCGTGCGTGGCGTTCTTCGTCCAGCTCATTCGGGAGGCGGCATGACGATCGTAGATCTCACAGACCTTGAACCTCTGTACCTGGTGCGCCTCGACATGCGTTCGACAGTGGGTGCTCACACGGATCATGGGGAACCTCCGGTGCCCTGTTCGTAGATGGGAAGCAGGTCCGCGCCGGTTGCCCTCCTTCCGAAGAGAAGATCCGTACGCTGATCGCCCGCCGGTTGCGAAAGCTTCCCCAGATCTAGCCTCGCGGAGATCGCCGGGGCGGGCTACCCTTTTCTTCGGCGGGCTTCGGCGCCAGGATCCCTCGGTCGCCATGCGCAAGTTCGGCCAGCGGCAACACGCTGACGCGCTTGTCCAGCTCGTAGTGCACGTCTCCCGGATATAAGACCGTGAGGTGGTCGAGACGCAGGTCCGTCAGAGCGATGCGCATGGACGGAGTGAGCCGGGGCGCATCTTGGTACTTCGCCTCGACTCCATAGCGCCGCCCTGCTTTCATCAAGAGAAGGTCCAACTCCGCCCCGGCATAGGTGGCCCAGAAGTAGGCAGCATCCGGCTGGACCTGCTTGAGTGCTTCTTCGATGGCGAAACCCTCCCAGGACGAGCCGGCCTTGGGGTGAGACAGGATCTCTCGCTCTGTGGCAAGCCCCAGCAGCGCGTGGAGCAGGCCGCTGTCTCGCAGGTACACCTTGGGGGATTTCACCTGCCGCTTCTTCAGGTTCTCGTGCCAGGGTTGGAGCTGGCGGATCATGAACAGCCCGGCAAGCAGGTCTAAGTAGCGCCGAGCAGTGGGCTCCGTCACCCCGAGCGAGCGGGCCGCTTCCGCCGCGTTCCAGATGCCGCCATGATAGTGCGCAAGCATCGTCCAGAACCGGAGCAAGGTGGTCGAGGGGATCGAAATCCCGAACTGGGGCAAGTCGCGTTCGAGAAAGGTTTGGACGAACTGCTGGCGCCACACGAGGCTTGCCTGCTCCGACCGTGCGAGGTACGCCGGCGGGAACCCGCCCCGGCGCCACCGCCGCCGGAGGTTGTCGGGGCCGAGCTCGTCTAGACCTAGCCCAGGCAAGGTGAGCGTCTCCACTCGTCCAGCCAGTGTTTCGGATGCTTGGCGGAGCAGATCCGGTGTTGCGCTTCCCAGGATGAGGAATCGGGCACGCAGAGGGCGGCGGTCGGCCAGCACGCGGAGTACAGGGAATAGGTCAGGCCGCCGCTGGACTTCGTCAATGACTACGACACCGCGAAGATGAGATAGGGCCGTCATCGGCTCATCGAGCCGAGCGAGGCTGCGCGGATCCTCAAGGTCGA
>CAYSZC010000231.1:0-1980 GCA_964435345.1 uncultured Thermotogaceae bacterium | reverse complement strand
GCGTCCGGGGACGAAGAGGCCCAGCCCATTGACGAGGACTTCGTGCGGGATCTCGAGCTGGGGATGCCCCCTGCGGCCGGGATCGGGTTCGGGATGGACCGCCTGGTGATGGTGCTCGTGGATGCGCCCTCGATCCGGGAGGTGTTGGCGTTCCCGCTCCTGAGATGACGATCGCAAGCTCGCTCGCCCTCGTCATGGACCGGATCGGGCGAACCCTCGACCGGTGGGCCGTGCGCGTATGGGAATGGGACGAGGAGATCATGGATGCCGTGAGCGAGGCGCGGATCGTCCGTCGCCTCGACCTGTTCCTCGTGGTGGCGACCTTCCTCGGGTACGGGTACCTGTGGGCGGCCCTCGCCCTGGCCCTGCTCGTGTTCGGGACGAGGGCCGACCATGCGTCCGTGCTCATCGGCCTGGGGATAAGCATCGTCGCGGTCTGCCTCTCCCAAGCGATGAAGTCCCTCGCCGGGCGGCCCCGGCCGCGGTTTCACCGTCGGGGGTTCCACCACCAATTCCTCTCCATCTCCTCGTTCCCCTCCACCCACACCACGGCCGCGTTTGCCATGGCCTACCTCGTATTGCGGCTCTACCCGTGGTGGCCGAACGTGGCCGTCCTCTACACGATGGCCACGCTGATCGGCCTGTCGCGGATCTACCTGCGGGAGCACTTCCCGCTCGATGTCGTGGGGGGGGCAGTGCTGGGGACATGGGTGTCCCACGGTCTCCTGCCCCTGTTCGCTCGGCTCGTGCAGTAATCCAAGGGAGGGATGGCATGAACCCGTTGTTTGCGGAGCGTACCAAAGCGGCGCGCCGGTCGGTGATTCGGGAGCTTCTGAAGCTCACCGAACAACCGAACATCATCTCGTTTGCGGGCGGTCTCCCCGACCCGGACACGTTCCCGCGGGAGTTCCTGGCTAAGGTCGCCGCGGACGAGATCTTGAATAACCCGGGAAAGACCCTCCAGTACACGACCACCGAGGGCAAGCTCCCGCTGCGCGAGGCGCTCGCCCGGTGGTTCGCCGAGGACGGGATCCACTTCTCCCCCGAGAACATCGTTATCACGAGTGCCTCTCAACAGGGCCTCGACCTCGTCGCCAAGGTATTTCTCGACCCTGGAGACGTGGTTCTGGTGGGTCTCCCCACCTACATCGGGGCGATTCAGGCGTTCCAGGCGATGCAGGCCAAGCTCGTGGGCGTGCCACTGCAGGACGATGGAATGGATCTGCACGCGCTCGCGGACGCCATCGCCACCGCCCGCCTCGCCGGGCAGACCCCGAAATTCATCTATGTGGTCCCCGACTTCCAGAACCCGTCGGGAATCACCTGGTCGGAAGAGAAGCGGCGTGGGCTGCTCAAGATCGCGAGCCAGGAGGACCTCGTCGTCGTCGAGGACATGCCGTACCGGAGACTGCGCTACGTCGGGAAGCCCGTGCTACCGGTCGCATCCCTCGATAGGGAGGGCCGGGTGGTCGTGCTGTTCACTTTCTCCAAGACCCTTGCCGCCGGGCTGCGCCTGGGAGCTCTGGCAGGGTCCAAGGAGATCGTGGAGAAAATCGTGACGATGAAGCAGGCCACCGACCTCTGCACGTCCTCTCTCGCCCAGCGGCTGGCCATCCGCTTCTTCAAGGAGTACGACGTGGAAGGCCACATGCGCACGATCTGCGCCCACTACCGGAAGAAGCGAGACGCGATGCTCTCTGCCCTCGACCGGTACATGCCCAAGAACGAGGGGATCTCGTGGACGAAACCCGAAGGAGGGCTGTTCCTCTGGGTACGGTTCCCGGATCACCTGGATACGGAGCGGATGCTGCCCCGAGCGATCGAGCACAAGGTGGCGTACGTGATCGGAGCGCCGTTCTTCGTGGACGGAAAGGGCCACAACACCATGCGACTCTCATTTTCCAGCGCCACGATCGACCAACTGGAGGAGGGTATCCGCCGGCTGGGCCTGGTGGTCGAGGAGGAACTGGCGAGCCTCCG
>CAYSZC010000230.1:0-1991 GCA_964435345.1 uncultured Thermotogaceae bacterium | reverse complement strand
TTGCGACGCCCTCCCCCTTGCCCCCTCCCAGCCGCGGGAGGGGGGAGAAGGACTAAGGCGGGAGAGGGTCAGGGCGGCGAAGCTCCCCAACCGGCTATAATGGCCTCGCCATGACCGTCTACGAGCAGGTGAAGAGGGCCCTCCAAGACATCGTGGCCCCGGAGTTGAACGGCATCAAGGCTGAACTCCGACGGCTCGACGAGAAGATCGGTAGCCTCGACGAAAAGATCGGTAGCTTGAGAAATGAGCTTCTCGCCGAGATCAAACGGGTGGATGCCCGCGTCGAGTCCCTCCAGCGCGAGGTGTCTGTGACCCTCGAGATCCGCGAGCGGCTGTCCGCGCTTGAGGCGAAGGCCGGGATCCTGCGGGGATAGCGTCGCTGCGTGTGCGTTGCAGGGTGTCTGTGACACCCCGTGAACCCGGTTCACCGCCGAGACGCAGAGAAAGACAGGATCTGGGATTACGGCTTGACCCCCCCCGGGTCTTGATAGGGGGCAGCTTGATCGCTAGCATGGGCCACGTATCCGCTTGACAGGGGAGGTGGCGGAGCGAACGGACAGACTCTTGTGGTGGCGGGATTTCAGGATTCCGAATGTACGGGAAGGAAACAGGCCTTCATCAAGAGGGGGCTGTACCGGTGAAGCGGCCTCTCGCAATTGCAGTAGTTGTTTGTACGCTCGGTTTTGCTGGCTTTAGCCAGATCGCCATCAGGGGGAGTTGGACGGGCACGGTGCGCTTGTTGCCCTCGCCAGTAATCCTCGACAGCAAGCTTAGTTTGTCCTACACGGTCGCCGGGTTTGACATCACGAGCGTCACCGAGCTCAAGGCCACCAGGCTCACCAGCCAGGAGTTCGCCCTGAAGGGCAAGTTCGGGCAGTTCTCGCTGACCGGGAGCATGGAGTTCGCCCCGACGCCCCCGAGGTACAAGAAGTCAGAGCTGACGAGCACGTTCGACTTCGGCGGGATCGCCATCAGCTTGAATGTGACGCACTCGATAGCGAGGCTTCTCCATTGTCCTACCGCGCCGAGCTTGTCCTACACGCTCGCCGCGACGGTCTCCCCGGTTACAGTGCGGGCGCGGTTCCGGGACTGCTCCACCGGCACGGCGTTCCACGACCTTCGCATGACGCTGAGGCGGATCGACCTGTGCTGCGGGATCACCTACGACGCTGAGCTTGACTTCACCAAGGCCGGGTTCGACAAACTCGTACTCAGGGGGGTCAACATCCCTCTGTGCTGCGGCGTGTCGTTCGACGTCGCGGTCACCGGCAAACTGACCGCAAAGAGCGTCAGAGTCACCCCGAAGTTCGCCGGGATCGGCAAGGCGTGCCTCACGGTGTGGGCCGCGCCGATTGTCCGAGACATACGCTTCTGGGAAGGCATCCGGGTTGACGGGTTCCGCATCCGCTGTGCGCTCGGCGACTGCAACTACCTCGAGTACGTCCACGCCTGGCATAAGCCTGGAGTGCCGAAGGCAATCCGCGACAAGTTCGTCAGCCCGGAGAACGAGTACCTCGAGCTCGGGTTCTGCGGCCCGGGCTGCTGCGGCGGCAGGTGGACTGCCACCCTCCGCGTCCTGTGGACGACGACCCCGACGGCCCACGGCAACGGCATCTTCGGGACCACCCGGCTCGTCGGTGCGGTGAGCATCCCGATCATGACGAACTTCACCGCCAGCCTCGGCTTCACCATGCCGACCATGGTGCTGCCAGCGGTTGCGACGCCGGACCCGTTCGCGGGCGCTCGGCCGGCGTTCACCTTCGGCTGGACGTTCACGTTCTAGTCTAGCTCTGTAGCGTCGGGGTTCATCCCCGACGACAAGGCGGTTGGCCGGTTTGGCGGTTGGTCGGTTTGCCGGTTCGGACGGAACCTACCCCGGCGTCGGACACAGGGTCCGACGCTACGGCGACTCTCTCTCCCCCGGGCGGGCAATGGTATTGACTTAAGCGATTACCCTTACCAGAAGGCCATTCGAAGATCCTCGCTGGCCA
>CAYSZC010000229.1:0-2008 GCA_964435345.1 uncultured Thermotogaceae bacterium | reverse complement strand
GTCCCGGCGGCTCGTTCACGCCCTGCGCGCCCGGTACGGGGCGGTGCTGGTGGGGGTGAGCACCGTGCTCGCCGACGATCCCGAGCTCACCGTGCGCGAGGTCGAAGGGCCGCAGCCCCTGCGGGTCGTGCTCGATTCCGAGGGACGGACGCCACCCGAAGCGCGGGTTCTCTCGTCAGGGGCCAAGACCCTGATCGCCACCACCGACCGGATGCCCGCCGGGCTCGAGGCCGAGCTTCGCGCCAACGGGGCCGACGTGTGGCGGCTCCCGTCCCAGGACGACCGGGTGGACCTGCGGGAGCTTCTGCGCCGTCTAGGGGAGGGCGTGGACTCCGTCCTTGTAGAAGGCGGGTCGGAGGTGGCGGGTTCGTTCCTGTCCCAGGGGCTCGTCCACAAGATCGCGTTTTTCTACGCGCCGCTCATCATGGGCGGACGCGACGCTGTCCCTGCCGTAGGTGGGGAGGGCGTAGCCGATCCGGCCCAGGCGCTCCGCGTCCGCGACCTCATGATCGAGCGGGTGGGCGATGATCTCCTCATCACCGGATACATGGCAGCGCTACAATAAACTGCATGAGACCGATGCTCACCGCTGAGATCGCCAAGACCGAATTCTGTCGAATACCGGTTCTCTCCGCGTTCTCTTGCGCGCTCGGCGGTAAGAGCAGTGACTGTGCAAGATCTGGGATGAGGTAATTGGCCACTTGCGCAAGGTGGCCCAGAACAGGGGGCAAGGCACGATGGATGTTCTCATTCGCAATTATGAAGCCCAAGACGAACCCGAGTTGACCAGCATCGTGGCGGCCCTGTGGCCGGATGATGAGGACATGCGGGGCCACGCCTATTTCGGGCCTGACCAAGATACCCCCACGTATGCCAGGACCACTGTCGCGACGCGAGGGCAGGAGCCTGTGGGCTTGGCCAGCGTCTACCAGAACGAATGGCACTACCACCCCCGAGACTTTCGCCTCAGCATTGCGGTCAGTCCCGGCTGCCAAGGCCAGGGCGTCGGCGCGAAACTGCACCGGGCCCTCATGGACAAGCTCTCCCCTCGTGCGCCGATACGGTTGCGCTGCCTGACCCGGGAAGACCATGTGGCATCCACACGGTTCTTCGAGAGGCACGGTTACCACGTACTGCTCCGGTCCTATAGCCCGATCCTTTCCGTGGAAGCGGTGCAGCTTGATGAGCTGGGGCGATACCGCAGCCAACTCGAGCGCGCTGGGTACACGTTCTGTACGCTCGCGGATCTCTGTAACGACCCACAGCGCGACAGGCGCGTTACGGCGCTTTGTCGTGAGGCGTATGGCGACACGCACCCGCACAGTCCTCCAACCGCACCGTTTGGTGCCTGGAGGGACATCTTTCTCGGGAATGGGACCATCGAAGAAGCTTTTTTCGTGGCGGCGAACGATGGTCGTTACGCGGCTTTCAGCGGTCTCCGTCAAGGCCAAAAGGACGCCACGATGAACTCAATGTGGGATGGCGTTTCGCGTCTGGACAGGGCGATCGAGGTGCCGTTGCGACTCGCTCTTAAGGCGTGTGAGATCGCGTATGCCCGGGAGCACAGAATCCGTGAGCTTCACTGGGAAGTTGATACCACGGACCTCGCGGGGATGCGTGTGCTGAGCGTGCTGCCCTTCGAGTGGGGCCTGGCGTATCTCATGTGGGTCCGTGATGTCGGTTGGTGAGCCTGACCCGAGTACAGGTTCTGGGGTCTCGCCTCGCGATCCAACACCCCCTGATTGCGTGGATCAGCTTCCATCTCCCGGCCCAGGCGATCCGGGTCCGCACCTCACGATCGAGCGCGTGGGAGAGGACTTCCTCGTTACGGGCTCATCTCTCGCCGCGAGTGAGCGGAACCGTCCGACATGGCTGCCAGCTGGGCCGTGGTGTAGATCTCAACGCCGAGGCCCTGGAAGTCGCGGTCGTTCGTCCAGGTCGGGGACCTCACTTTGAGGGCGAGTACGAGGAGGTCCGCGTTGTCGCGGTGCGCACAGGGCACGACGTG
>CAYSZC010000228.1:0-2011 GCA_964435345.1 uncultured Thermotogaceae bacterium | reverse complement strand
TGCACCGACTCTATGTAGAACGGTTACCCACACGATTCAGCGAAGAGCCTTTTTTCCGTCTCTAGTGTAGCGACTGGAACGAAGGATACCAATCAAGCCTGTCGAAGCCCACCTGCACGTAGCTTTGCGCCCCCAGGTGTCGGGAGGCCGGGATCCGTCCCTCGATGGGATCAGTCGGGGGCGGGGGAGCCTGCTACGACAACGCGCTGTGCGAGAGTTTCTTCGCGACCTTGGAGTGCGAGCTTCTGGACCGGACACGGTTCAGGACCCGGGACGAGGCGCGACGGGGGGGTGTTTGCGTTCATCGAGGGGCGATACAACCCGCACCGACGGCACTCGGCGTTGGGTTACGAGTCCCCCGCGGGCAATGAAAGGAGGTACTACCGGGGAGAGAGCGGTGCTGAGGAAACAGCAGAACCTGTTGGCGTAGGGGCAGTTGAACACGGGAGGAACGGATGACGACCAAGGTCAGGCAGGCACCGCGGGTGTCAAGCGGTACACTGTCCACCAAAGCGGGGCAACTCCAATCTCTCCGCGCTGCTCCCCGTCTCCAGGTACGTCTCGACCCATCTCATCCTTGCTGCCTCTGGATTCACGGCACACGCTTCCCTCCCAGGCAAGATCCACAGCCGGCGCCTCCTTTCCTTGTCGCCAAGCTCTCTTAGGAGGAGCACCGCCTTCCCTCAACCATCTCTTCACCAACCGCTCCGCCGGGTAATGACCTCCTGGCACACCAAGACCGCGGAGGTTGACAATCGGGGCGGTGGCTATTATACTAGGATGCAACCTGTTTAGACCTAGACAAAAGGAGGTGATCGGAGGCAGGAACGCCCGGAGGGACGAGGGTTTGGATTTGGGCCTTCGCACAGATGTGGCAGAGTGAGCTGAAGAAAGTGCGCTGAAGAAAAGGAGGCATGAAGATGAAGCGTCTGCTAGTCTTAGCGATACTGGTAGGCTTTACCTTTGGGTCTGGGGGTTTGGCGCGTCCGCTAGAAGTGTGGCAGAACATTACCTTCTCCCCGACCTTTAACGCGGCGCTCTCCGCGATGGTTCGCGAGTGGGCGGCAAGAACCGGCACGGAAGTGAATCTGGTTACGCTGCCGGATAGGATTTTCAACGAAAATCTGATTCACGCTATCGAGACCCGAGTCACCCCCGATCTCGCCCTGGTGGCGGAGTTTGGGGATGCTCTGGCTCATGCTGCCGGACTGCTGGCACCGCTCGATGACGTCGTTGATCGGCTTGGTAGGGATAACCTCTGGCCGGAAGCGCTCACCGCTATGGCCCTTCCCGATGCGGTGACTGGCGAAATCCGCATCTTCGGCCTACCCCTCCTGATGGAGCCGTTCTATTGGCACATCCGTACCGATCTGCTCGAGCGGGCCGGCATTCAGATACCGGAAAACCCCACTTGGGAGTGGTTCCTAGAGGCTGCGTATGCGGTGCACGATCCACCACGCGTCTATGGGATGCCGATCACGCTCGGCGTTGGCATGGACGCTCCCACCATCCTCTATTTCTTGGTTGCCCTCTATGGCGGTGGTTTCGTCACCGAGATATCGCCTACCGGTGCAGACATCTTCAACACCGAACCCACCTGGCGGGTGTTCGAAGACCTTAAGCGCTGGTGGAGAGATGGGCTTATCCCTCGGGATGCCGTCGCCTGGGGAGACATCGATAACAACTTGGCCTTCATGGAGGGCCGGGCTTGGGCCATCCATAACCCGACCACCGTCTTGGCTACCATGATCGCACGTGATCACCCCCTCCTGCCGGTCACGGGTGTTATCAATATCCCTCCGGTGATTGAGGCCAAAGAGTCGGTCATGGTATTCAGGTCAAACCCCGAGCGTGAAGCCTTGGCAAAGGATCTCCTCCACCACATCTTGTCTGATGCCGAGCGCCTGAGGATCGAGATCTCCGATCAGGCCGGGATGTACGGGTTACCGCTGTTTAAGAGCCAGGGGGAAATCGTCTCCCAGATGATTCGGGATGGGGTGGGCGTGTATCG
>CAYSZC010000227.1:0-2035 GCA_964435345.1 uncultured Thermotogaceae bacterium | reverse complement strand
GCGGCTAGAACGGGGGCTCGTCAGACGGAGCCTCCCCCTTGGCGCCCTCAGTTACCTCTCGCTCCAGGCGCTCGGTGATCTCCTTCACCTGCACCTCGGCGGCCGTGATCTTCGCCCGGCACAGGGTCACGATCTCCGCGGCCTCCGCCACGAGGCCGGACAGGGCATCAATGTCCACGTCCCCCTCCTCGATCAGGCCCAGGATTTCGTCCAACCGGGCCACTGCCTCGGTGTAGGAGCGATCCTTGTGGGTCGGTTTCTCTTTGGCCATCGCTTGCTTCACCTCTCTTCTCCCTCGGATCGGGCACGAAGCACCCCTCGTTTGAGCTGTACCCGGATCACAGTTTTCGGCGGAACCTGAGCAGTGTCCGTGACCACTGCTCCCTCTGCCAAGCGCACGATCGCGTATCCCCTCTCCACGACCCGCTGCGGATCCAGGGAGTGGAGGCGCTTCGCCTGGCTCTCCAATCGCTCCGTGGCCAGGGTGACCTGTCTCTTGGATCGCGACGGGATGAGGCGGGCAGCGTGCGCGAGGCGCTGGCGGGTCAATGCGAGATCGCGCTGCGACCCGCGCGCCAGTCGTCCTGTCACGTCGCCGAGGCGGGCCTCCGTTCGTTCGAGAAGGGCACCCGCGGACCGCTGAAGGGAGACGCGGAACCGA
Source organism: uncultured Thermotogaceae bacterium (assembly GCA_964435345.1). Lineage (GTDB taxonomy): Bacteria > Bipolaricaulota > Bipolaricaulia > Bipolaricaulales > Bipolaricaulaceae > Bipolaricaulis. The sequence goes on along the minus strand of CAYSZC010000227.1, from coordinate 1,374 downwards.
GCGGTCTCCTGACGGGCGGCCTGGAGGCGGCCCCGCACCCCACGGCGGAGGCGTTCGGTCTGGTGGAGGATCTCGCGCGCCTCCTCTCCCACTCTCACCGAGATCGCCCGCGCCAGCCGCCGTGCCCGCTGGATGTGGGCATCCCGCGCTTCCCCGACGCGTACCGCCGCCACGTCGAGGGCCCTCGCCGCAGTTTCCTCGGCGCGGTTCAAAGCCCCTCGTACCCGTTCCACGATGAACTGCGCTGCCGCGGTGGGGGTTTTCTCGCGCCACCCCACCTCATCGAGCACGCAGCGATCCTCCTCGTGACCGATCCCCACCACCACCGGCAGGGGGAACAGGGCCACCGCCCGGCCGAGGGCTTCCGAGTCGAACCAGGCGAGATCGGTGCGCGATCCCCCGCCCCGGCAAATGAGGACGGCGTCGAACTCCTGGGCATGGGCCCGAAACCAGTCCAGCGCGTTCAGGACCGATGCCTCCGTGCTCGGCCCCTGGACCCGGGCTCCGTGTACGGTCACCGCGAACGCGTACCCCGACTCGCGGAAAGTGCGTAGGACATCGTGGTAGGCGTCCGATCCCAGGCTCGTCACAGCACCCACCCGCAGCGGTAGATCGGGGAACGGCAGGCTCCGGTTTCGCTCGATCACGCCCTCTACGGTGAGCTTGCGCAGGATCTCCTCCCGGCGGCGGGCCACCTCGCCCAACGTGTAGGCGACGTCGATGTCTCGGACCATGACCTGGTACCGGCCCCAGTCCGCGCGCAGATCCACGGTGACGAGGAGCCGAACCTGGATTTCGTCTTCCAGCCGGAACGGGGCTCCTTCGCGTTGGAGCTTCGCCTCCAGGCTCTGGCGGTCGTCGAGAGAGAGAACCGCTTCCACCTGGGCGACGGGCTCGCCGGTAGAGTTGCGCTCCACGAGATGGAACCCGACCCACTTCTTGTGGGCGTTCCGGTTGAACCCGCTCATTTCTCCTACCACCCACAGCGGAGAGGGGAACGTGTTGAGCACGGCCTCGCGCACCTGGAGGTTGAGCTGGGACACGGTGAGGTGATCGCCGGCGACTCCGTGCCCTGCTTCGTACAGGCGGAGGATCTCGTCATCGAACGCGAACCCGTGGGAGCGGAGGAGTTCCACCACCGGAGCGATGTGCTCGCTGGGCACGGTCCAGAACTTCTCCCCGTTGTTCCACTGGCGCCTTGGGAGCCCTTTCACGCGCTCTACGAGGCGCGGGTCGTAGGGGAACTTGATCCTGAGAAGCCCGTCGGGGCCGAGGATCACCTTCCGGTCCGGGGCAGCACGCCGTTCGGGGTTCACGCCCCCAACGTAGCCCAGCATGGCGAGCCGGGCAACATGCTTACCACCAAGGGCACAA
>CAYSZC010000226.1:0-2083 GCA_964435345.1 uncultured Thermotogaceae bacterium | reverse complement strand
GGACCCTGTGTCCGACGTTGTGCGTCGCAGCTCGTCTGCGACGGCGCGTCTTACCACCGAGGACGCCGAGGTCGCAGAGGCAGGCAAACTTGAGGGGAAGCCTCGAAACCCAGATCCGCCTGTCGGGTGTTCTCGGCGCGCTCCGCGCGCTCTGCGGTGAGAGCCGTCGGGGACAAGCCCCGACGCTACTCGGGACGCGCGGGCCACGCGATCTTCTTGCCGCCGAGGTAGACGAGGAACCGCGCGAACGCGTCGCGGATCGCCGCGTGGTGGCGGGGGCGCCCGCCCGGTTCCTTCCAGTACCCGAGCACGTGCAGGACATTGGCCTTGGCGTCGAAGCGACCGTCGAACCGCCCGACGAACCGGTTCTGGAAGAGCACCGGGAGCACGTAGTACCCGTGCTTGCGCTGATCGGGCTTCTTGTACACCTCCCACGCGTACTCGAACCCCCACAGCTTGGCGAGGGCGTCTCGGCACCACAGGAGCGGGTCGAGCGGGGCGACGAACCTGGCTCGGTCATCGCGCGGGGCCCGTTCCGCTGCCCGCAGGAGCTTCGCCGCATCCGGACGGGCGTAGAACGAACTCCGAACGCCCTCTACCTCGACCAGCGTCAGTTCGCCCGCGTCCACCATCCGCTTGGGCAGGCCGGCGGCGCGCGCCGGGCGCAGGAAATTCCACGCCTCCGCCGCCCCGCTCGCGGGAAGGAGGCCGACCATGTCCACCCGTTTTCGCAGTAGATACCGCAGGAACTCCTCCCACGTCGGAGCGGCGCGAGAGAGGAACTTCCTCGGGACGACCCGCTCCGCGAGGTCGAAGTAGCGACGGTAGTTCACGCGGTGCGAGACGGCAAGCACTCCCCGGTTCCACAGCACTTCCAGGGCCGCCCCCGCTGCCTGGGTGGTCTTCCATCCTCGATGCTCGTCCTGAGCCACGGCGAGTTTCCTGAGCTCGGCCGTGGACAGCGGACCGTTCGCCCGCACCGCCTCCAGGACGGCGTCCTTCGCCCCCGGATGATCGCGGTCCAGCCGCTCCTCGCGCATTTGTTCCCACCTTTCCCCTCCCGCTTCCATGAGCGCCCGCAGCAGCGGGTACTCCTCGATCGGGATTGCGCACAGCATCTTGTCCCAGTACTCGAACCCCAGCCGCTCCCGGTGCACGAGGTCGAGGAACATCCCGGGGTGCGTGCCCCCGACCCGGGACTGGAACACGAGGTCGTGGTTCCGCCCGAGGATGGGCAACGGATCGAGCTGCACCGCGCGCAGGTCGCGGAACGCCTGGCGGATCCCCTCTTCACCGTCCGGGTAGTTCTTCCCGTGCAGCCCGACCGCGGCGAGCTGATAGAGCCGCGCCTCTTCCTGCGACCAGTTCAGGGGCATCGCGCCACTCTACCGCGAGCATGTATCCCACGCCAACAAGGCGCATCGGTTGCTCGGTTCTTGGCGGTGTGCGCAACGCCCTCTATACTCGCAAGCGATGCCAAGGGGCCAGGAGCTCGAGCGCGCCATCGGCGCCCACGCCCGCCGCCTCCGCGAGGAGGTGGAGGACCTGCCCTCCGATGCGACCGAAGCCGACCTCCGGCACCGAGTCGAGCCTATTCTGAACGGGTTCTGCCGCGCGGCCGGCATCGAGCCCACCGTCCGGGACGAATACGTGGTGGCCGAAGGCGGGTCGTGATCAGGGCCCGTGTAGACGCCCTCGCCGCCCAACTGTGGGGCCTCACCGACCGCGAACTCGCCTCCCTCTGCGGCAAAGTGGCAGAACGCGCCCGTCATTGACGTCATCATGACATGTCACTGTCCTCGCCCGCCCGGGGGAGAGGGTCGGGGTGAGGGGCGGGGGATGGGCAGGCAAGTTTCACCCTCTTCCTGACCTTCCCCCATCCGAGGGGGAAGGAACGAAGCGGTGGCCAGCGAGGATCTTCTAATGGCCTTCTGGTAAGGGTAATCGCTTAAGGCAATACCATTGCCCTCTGGGGGGAGAGGAGAAGGAGAGGGGGGGCGTCCGTAGTGAGGGGAACTGCGTAGGGGAGGAGTTATGCCTACCATGACAGGACAACAGTGGCGGCGGGTCTCACACAGGCTGC
>CAYSZC010000225.1:0-2114 GCA_964435345.1 uncultured Thermotogaceae bacterium | reverse complement strand
AACGGAGGCAAACGCGGCAGGTTGCCTCTGGCGAGGTGCGGATGGCCCACCGTTCTCTGCTGGGTTATAGTGATCGCGAGGCCGATTGAACATGAATGACGTGAAGAAGAAGGGCCTGAGGCTGCTCGTGATCCTGGGGCCCGGTGAGGACGGCTACATCATCGCAGAGTGCCCTGCGATTCCAGGGTGCATGTCCCAGGGCCGGACCCGTGAGGAAGCCCTGGAGAACATCAAGGATGCGATCCTCTCCTGTTTGGAGGTCCGCAAACGGCGGGGAATGCCGTTGACCGTGGAAACCCAGGAAGTCGAGGTGGCCGTTTAGGTACCGCGCCTGCCCTGGGTCAGAGGGGAAGAACCGGTGAAAGCTTTCGTTAAGGTCGGGTGGTCGGTGGACCGGTTGGGCGGGCGCAATCACTTCGTTCTCAGCCGACCAGGGAATCCGTGCTCTCTGTCTGTGCCCGATCACAAGGAACTTGATCGGGGCCTTCTGCGCAACCTCATCCGCAAGGCAGGGTTGACCGTAGCAGAGTTCGTCAGGTTGCTTAGGCTGTAGTCCCAATCAGCGCGAGTCCCTCGTCCAACGTCGTTGGCGGGGGGCGTATCGGAAGGTGTGGTGTCGCGCGGGACGGCGTTCAGGGTGGCTCTGTGCCAACACAGTTGATCGGATCTGTTGGTCCCAGAGGAACCCGCGGGATACGATTGCCTTCGTGACCGAAGGTTGGTGGCCCAAGCCGTACAAGATCAAGGTCGTCGAGCCGATTCGCCTCCCCCCGCGGGAGGAGCGAGAGAGGCTCCTTCGCGAGGCGGGGTACAACGCATTCAACCTGGCGAGCGATGACGTGTACGTGGACCTCCTCACCGACTCCGGCACCGGGGCGATGTCCCAGGCCCAGTGGGCGGCGCTAGTGGAGGGGGACGAGGCCTACGCCGGGAGTCGCTCGTTCGCCCGGTTCCTCAACACGGTCCAGGACATCACCGGGTTCCCCTACGTGCTGCCCACCCACCAGGGGCGGGGCGCGGAGCACGTGTTCTTCTCCACCCTCGTCAAGCCGGGCGACGTGATCCCCTCGAACGCCCACTTCGACACGACGCGGGCGCACGTGCTCGCCGCCGGGGGCAAGCCGGTGGACCTCCCCATTCCGGAGGCGATGGACCCGGACCTCGACCGCCCGTTCAAGGGCGACATGGATCTCGCTGCCCTGGCACGGCGCCTCCGCAACCCACCGGGGCGAGTTCCGGTCGTGATGCTGACCGTCACCAACAACACCACCGCCGGGCAGCCGGTCTCGATGAGGAACGTCCGCGCGGCCTCCGAGCTCGCCCACGCCCACGGGATCCCCCTGTTCCTCGACGCCTGCCGCTACGCCGAGAACTGCTGTTTCGTGCGGGAGCGGGAGCCGGGGTACGCGAGCGTGGAGCCGCGGAAGATCGCCCGCGAACTCTTCGCGTACGCCGATGGGTGCACGATGTCGGCGAAGAAGGACGGCCTAGGGAACATCGGCGGGTTCCTCGCGATGCGCGATCGGGCCCTCTTCGAGCGGTGTCGAGAACGGCTGATCCTCGTGGAGGGCTTCCCCACGTACGGGGGACTCGCAGGGCGGGATCTCGCGGCGCTCGCGGTCGGCCTCAACGAGGCGCTCGACCTCGGGTACCTCCGGGACCGCATCGCCCAGGTGCGATGGCTGGGGGAGCGCCTGCGAGAGGTAGGCATCCCCGTGTACTGGCCCCCGGGGGGCCACGCCGTGTACGTGGACGCGGGACGGCTCCTTCCCCTCATTCCGAAGGGGGCATTTCCTGGCCAGGCGTTGGTCTGTGCGCTCTACCTCGAAGGCGGCGTCCGCGCCGTCGAGGTGGGGTCCGCGATGATGGGCTCGGAGGCGCGGATGGAGCTCGTGCGCCTGGCGATCCCGCGCCGGACGTACACGCAGGAACACCTCGAGATCGTGGTGATGGCCCTCCAGAGCATCCGGGAGCGGGTGACCGAGATACGAGGACTGCGGTTGGTGGAAGGGGAAGGCCCGCTCCGCCATTTTGTCGCCCGGTTCGAGCCGATCGAATAGATCGCGAAGAGCCTCTCACCGCTGAGATCGCCGAGAACGCAGAGGAACCCTGAA
>CAYSZC010000224.1:0-2114 GCA_964435345.1 uncultured Thermotogaceae bacterium | reverse complement strand
GCGACGCCGTTTGGATCTCCGTGATCGTGCCGTTCAGGGAGTAGGCGAACGCCCAATCGGGCCCCACCCCCAGGTTCTCGAGGAGGGAGACCGCGGTGAGGGTGATCCGGAACGTCAAGGTCGGCGCCGGGGGCTCAGGCTGGGGCTGAGCGATGGGTCCCGGCGCCGGTTGTTCAAAAGGGGGCTGCCCTCCTGCCGCGGCCGAAGGCTCGGTGGCTGGGGCGGAGTCGTCCTTCCACAGCACCGCCGACTGCACGCCCTCCCGGTTCCCGTAGAGGTCAATCGCGTAGTACTCGATCTTGTACGGCCCCTCGGGCCCGGGGATGGTGAACGGATCGGTGTAGGCGCGCCACTCCCCACCCGCGATGCGGACGAAGATGTTGGCCAGACCCGACGCGTCGTCGGCCCTGAGTTCGATCTTGGTGCGGGACGAGATCCACAGTTTCCCGTCCGGGGCGAGGTAGTGGGGATCGCCGGCCACGATCCGCGTCACCGGCGGCTGGATGTCGAGGTAGATGACGAGCTGTTTCGTGGGCTCGCGGTTCCCGAGCCTGTCCACGGCGTAGTACTCCATCCGCAGCATCGGCCGATCGGGAAGCGGGAACGGCTCGCGGTAGGTGAGCCACTCGCCGCCGTCCAGCCGGTAGAAGATCGTGGCCACGCCCACGCCGACGTCGGTCGCCACGAGCCGAAGGAGGCTCCCCGGGGCCAGCGCGACGATCCCGCGCTCGCCGACCTTGGCCAGGTCGAGCGTGCGCAGCGGGGTCGCACCGACGGGGAGCGGCACCGGGGGCGCCATGAGCGGGAAGAGATCGGGGACGAGCTCGTAGGGCGTGTCCCCGATCCCGTCCTTGTTCCGATCCTGGCCGCGGTAGTCGGACCAGTAGTTGCCCCGGCCGTCCTTGTGCCACCGGTTGGGGCCGCCCTCGGCCCTGGCGGGGAACCCGCAATTGATGATGCTGTTCCCGTGGATCGTGTTCCCGTGCGCGGCCGGGCCGAGGACGATGCCGTAGTCGCAGTAGCCGATGGCGTTCCCGGTGATCACGATGCCCGAGGCGACGAGGAGGTGGATCCCCACCCGTCCGCCGAACACGGCGGTACCCTCGATCCGGCCGTTCCGCACGTTGCTGAGCTTGATCCCGGCTCTCTCCAAGGGATAGCGGACCTGGCAGTTGCGGATCACGAAGTGGGCGCGGGTCCCGTCCACGTAGATCCCGTAGTCGTGTCCCCGGGTGTCAATCAGCCACCCCTCGATCACGTACGGGTCCTCGGCCGTGCCCGTGCCCCTGAGCACCCCGTTCTCCCAGGTGAACTGGGCGTCGCCGTGGATGTAGATCGGGCCACGGGGGGCCCACCCTTGACCGGAGGCGAAGGCCGCTCCCATGGCCATCACGATCACAAACACAATCGCATTACGCATGGTCTCCCTCCTTAGGATTCACGCACCTCTGGCATGGTACCAACCTTTCCTCGATCTGTCTGTGATCGAAGCCACCGTCCGCCTCACTCGCGGGCAGGGCGCAGGCCACGGTACGGAAGAACGCGCCCTCGAAGTCCTCCCCGCTCGCCTCGCGCCGCAGGTCGTCCGGGCGCCCCACGACAACGAGCCTCCCCTGGTAGAGGATCCCCACCCGGTCGCACAGTTTCCCGGCGAGGCGGATGTCGTGGGTCGCCAAGATGACCGTCTTCCCCGCGCCCTTCAGCTCCTGGACGAGATGGACGACGGCGCGGGCCACGAGCACGTCCAGCCCCGCCGTGGGCTCATCCAGCACCAAGAGCGGGGGATCGTGGATCAGGCACCGGGCGAACGAGAGCTTCTGGCGCTCGCCGGTGGAGAGGGTCCCCACCCGGCGGTCATGCAGCTCCCACAGCCCGAGGAGGCGCAGCACCGCCTCCGCGCGGGAGCGTACGCTGTTCGACGCCAGGTCAAAGATCCGCCCGAAGAAGAGGAGCGTCTCCTACGGTGTGAGGCGCTCGTAGAGTCCGGTCTCGGTGGTCAGGAATCCCCGGACTTCCCGCACGGCCTGCGGTTCGTGCACCTCATCGTGGCCGTAGATCTTCGGCGTGGCCCGCGGCGGGAGCGGAATACCTTGGTGAGCCCGTCCACGCGGACC
>CAYSZC010000223.1:0-2131 GCA_964435345.1 uncultured Thermotogaceae bacterium | reverse complement strand
TACCGGTTCGTGAACTGGACCGAGGCGGGCACGGAGGTGGGGACTGCGCTTACGTACGCGTTTGCCGCGACCGCGGACCGGGACCTCGCGGCGAATTTTGTCCTCGTGGGGGATGCAAACCTCGACGGTGTCTTGGATGTCCGCGACGTGCGGATCGTCTATCAGGCCGCGTTGGGTCTGGCGGTTCTATCGCCAACCCAATGGCTGGCCGCCGACGTGGACGGCGATGGGACGATCGCCGTGGCCGACGCCGAGGCGGTCGCGGCCTGGATCATCGGGTGGCCATGAAGAAGGGCGGGAAGATCGTAACCCTGGCCGCGCTTGCCTGTTTCCTCATGGTCGGCGTCCCCGGATGCTTCCTCGCCCTCCTCCCGCCGGTGGGGGCGACCCTCAGCTTCTCGCCACTTGTGGGCGCGGTGGGCGGACCGGCGGAGATCACGGTTGCGGTGACGGCCATGCCGGGGAGCGGCCTCGGGGCATTGGCGGTCGGCGCCGGCGGGTTCCGGTACGACCCGACCCAGTTTCGGGTCACGAGCGTGGTTGGGTTAAACGGGTTCGTGATCCTAAGCGTCGGCATCAACAACACATCCGGTGAGGCGCGGTTTGTGGCGGTGAATCCCGTGGGCGGACAGGTCACGGGCGACGTGGCCCGGATCACAGGGGACCGGTTGGGCGGGGGGCCTCCGGGATTCGCTGTCTCCAAGGCGAGCCTCGACCTTTGCGACGCTGAGAACGAACGGATCGAGGCCTACGCCCTCACGGTCGGCCAAGCCCCGCCATACTACATCAAGGAGGGGCGGTGACCCGCTGGGCATGGATGGCGCTGCTCTTGGCCGCGTTCGCCGTTTCCGGGCTCGGGTGGACCCTGTCCGGGACATGGTCGGCGGAAATCTCTCTCCTGCCGCTACCGGCGCTTCGCTCCACGGAACTCTCGCTCGTCTACACCACCACCCGATGGAACGTCGCCAGCAACTCGGAGTTCTCGTTCCCATGGGGCTGGGTGTGGCAGGAGTTCAACCTCGGCTCGTCCTCTCCCCTCGCAGGCCTATCGGGGGATGTTCTGTTCGGTCCAGCGATCCCGGACTTCCTGTACGCCCAGATCGTTGGCTCGATGTCGCTCGGTGGGATTGAGGTGAAGGTGCGCACGGCGATGATCGGCGCCGCGCTCGGCGGTCCGCTCGGCGGAGCGGTGGGGGAGGTGGCGTTGCCGCTTGGCAATGCGAGGTTCCAAGGGATCCTTGGCTTCGGGGCGTCGCTTCCCGAAGACGGGTTCACGATCTACCACGTGTCCGGGCTCTCCAAGACCTACGCGACCGACCCCCGACCAGGGGGATTCCAGTTCACCGAGGCCAAGCTGTCCCTTACCGGGCTCTCCCTCTGTTGCGGGATCAACCACGACGTGACGTTCCTGTTCACCAAGGCCGGGTTCGAGTACGTCGAGTTCGTCGCGCGCAACCTGCCGGGGTTCTGCTGCGGGATCTCGTGGGATGCCGCGGTGAGGTTCGCGGTGAACGAGAAGACGATCGTCCTGACCCCGAAGTGGGCGGGGATCACGGGCTGCCTCACCGTGTACGGGGATGTCCGGTTCGCGGACCACACGTGGGACGGTATCGAGATCTACGGGTGGCGGGTCCGCTGCGAGCTAGGCGACTGCGCTTACATCGAGTCCCTGACAGCGTTCGACGTGGCCAAGGTCGAGGAGATCCTCGCGGACGAGGACCTCTTCCAGGACGACGAGTTCGCGTACGTGAAGCTTGGGTTCTGCGGGCCGGGGTGTTGCGGGGGGCGGTACGCCGTGGATGTGGCCGTCTACTTCGTTCCGGCGGGAGCGCTGTTCGGCATCAATCGGGTCGCCGTCGGGATGGAGATCCCGCTTGGTCCAGGGTTGACCATGAGGGCCAGATTCGCCACGCCGGTGCTGACGCTTGGCTGGGATCTCGCGTTCTAGCGCCCCCTCAGCCGGAAGACGCGGCCGCCGATGGTCTTCGTCCCGACAGTGTGGGAGTATGACCCCCGGAGGGCGCGCCGGACAGCGCGTAATGCCAGGAGGCTCGCAGCCCGTGTGGGAATACGGGGCCTGGGCTTCCGATGAGCGGGACTCCCCCCTCACCCCAACCCTCTCCCGCCCGGG
>CAYSZC010000222.1:0-2133 GCA_964435345.1 uncultured Thermotogaceae bacterium | reverse complement strand
TTGGGGTGAGGGGGGAGTCCCGCTCATCGGAAGCCCAGGTCCCGTATTCCCACACGGGCTGCTAGCCTACCGGACCCTCCCCAGAACGAGTGGTCTGGCCTCTGGGCGCTCGGCGCCGATCGTGTACGCCCCGGCCACGAGGCGCATCGCCTCGGGAACCCGGTCCGGCTTGCCCACGTGAAGACGCGCCAACGGGGCTCCCGCCTCGACCTCGTCCCCAACCTTGGCCACGAGCTCCACTCCGGCCGCGGGATCCACCGCTGCCCCCTTCACCTCGCGCCCGGCGCCGAGGAGCCCGCACGCCACCCCCACGTCGTGCGCGGCGAGCCGCTGCACGTACCCTCCGGTCGGGGCCGGCACTTCCACCACCTGCGCCGCCTTGGGCAAGAGGTCCGGGTCCTCGACCGTCCGCACGTCGCCGCCCTGGGCCGCCACGAGATCGCGGAACTTGGCCCACGCTTTCCCGGACAGGATCAGTCCCTCCAAACGCTTGTGGGCTGCCTCGGGCGTCGCCTCTTCGCCGGCCAGGACGAGAAGCTCGGCCCCCAGGGCGCGGGTGACCTCGGACACGTCGGCTGGGCCCGCTCCGCGCAGCACCGCGATCGCCTGCTTCACCTCGAGCGCGTTTCCGGCCATCGTCCCCAGCGGCTCGTCCATCGCGGTGATGAGGGCAGCAAATCGCTTGCCAAGATGGTTTCCGACACGAACGAGGGTCTCCGCAAGTCGCCGCGCATCTTCCTCTCGGCGCATGAACGCGCCGTCGCCGCACTTCACGTCGAGCACGATCGCGTCGGCTCCGCCGGCGATCTTCTTGGAGAGAACGGACCCAGCGATCAACGGCAGCGAGGGAACGGTCGCCGTCACGTCGCGAAGTTCGTAGAGAAGCCGGTCGGCCGGGACGACGTCGGCCGTGTGGTCGGCGATCACGGCGCCGATCCGCTCGGCTTGGCGGCGGATCTGGTCGAGCGTGAGTTCGGTCTTCAGGCCGGGAATGGCCTCCAGCTTGTCAATTGTCCCCCCGGTGTGGCCGAGGGACCGGCCGGAGAGCTTGGCCACGACCAGCCCCGCCGCGGCCATCAGAGGCACAAGGATCAGCGTAACCGTGTCCCCGACCCCGCCGGTGGAGTGCTTGTCCACCTTTACCCCCCGGACGGTGGAGAGATCCACCCGGTCCCCGCTCTCGGCCATGGCTTGGGTCAGGGCGACCGTCTCCGCCTCGGTCATCCCCTGGAAGTAGACGGCCATGAGGAACGCCGACATCTGGTAGTCAGGGATCTGCTCGGCAACGTACTCGCGCACGAGCCAGGCGATCTCGTCCGGCGCCAGTTCGCCCCCGTCCCGCTTTCTCTCGATCAGATCCACGGCTCGCATCGCCATCAGATCTTACCCCCGCTCCGCGCGACCGGACACCAACCCCGCGGCCCCTGCCCAGTGGGGGAACAGCGGGTCGGCCAGGTCGTACTCCCCGTTCCGCCGCTCCACGAGGCCCTCCCGCTGCAGGGCCTCCAGGGCCCGCTGGACGTGGGACGCGCTCTTGAGCTCGAACCGCGCCACCGTGTCCGCCGCAAAGGGGGATGCCCCCGCACCGAGCTCCACGAGAGCAACGAGGCACCTTCGCTGGTAGAGGGTCAGCCGCTCCCACAGGCGGCGGTAGTACGCGTCGTGCCACCCGACGACCGAGACCAGGGCTTGCGTCAGATCGGCTTCGGTAATCGAGCCCCGCCGTGCCCGCGTCTGGGCCCACAGTTCGTGGGCGAGGGTTTGGACAAAGTACGGATGGTCGTCCACAAGCCGACACAGCTCGGCCGCAAGCGCAGAGAGCACCTCGCCCTTTCGGAAGCCGTCCATGAGAAACGGGACGAACTCGGCCCGGGGGATCTTCCCAAGCCGCAACGGGCGGCCCATGCGGAAGAACGGAGACCGCTCGGCGGCGAAGAGCTGTTCCATCATCGCGGTCTGGCTGCCCGCGAACACGTAGCTCACCTGGCGGTGCATCTGGAACGCGGCCCGCATCGCCCGTACCAGTCCGTCGCCTCCCAGCTCGGTGACCGTGGGGAACTCGTCGAGCGCCACCGCCAGCCTCACGCCGAGGTCCTCGGCCACCCGCTCGGGAAGATCGAGGGCTTCGGCTAG
>CAYSZC010000221.1:0-2140 GCA_964435345.1 uncultured Thermotogaceae bacterium | reverse complement strand
GGCGTACGGGGAGTTCCTGATCCAGGCAGGGCAGGCAGGTCAGCGTCGGCTTGCGGAAGGCGTCCTCCAACGCCTCGGCGGGCGAGGGCGGCGTCTTCGACGGTGGACTCTGTGAACGAAGGACTCACATGGCCTCCCAGAGCAGGCGAATCGGTACCGCCTGTAACCGATCGCCGAACCGAAGCACTGTCTGGCCGTCATACAGCACGACGCCGCGAACGAAGCGTCCCCCGGTCGCCTGCGCGAGCTTGCGCAGGCCCCGGAAGTCGGACTCGGTCACCGTCGCTGCCGCCTTGACTTCCACGCCGGCAACGTGCCGGGCGCCACGCTCGATCACGATATCTGCCTCCGCCCCGTCCCGATCACGGAAATGGAACAGGCGCGGGGTGTCGTCGCGCCAGCTCGCCTGCCGGTTCAACTCCTGGAACACGAAGGTCTCGAGAAGCTGGCCGAACAGCGCACGGTCCTCGACAAGCGAGTCGCTGTCAACGCCGAGCAAGGCGGCAGCGAGGCCCGAGTCTCCCACGTGGAGCTTGGGGGTCTTCACGAGTCGGCTGAGCCGATTGCTGTGCCACGGGGGCAGCAGCTCGATGAGAAACACGCGCTCGAGCAGGGCCAGGTAATCGCGGATGGTGGGACGGCTGAGTTGAAACGGCGCCGCGATAGCCGCGACATTGAACAGGCAGGCCGTCTGCGTGGCTGCCGTCTCGAGGAGTCGAGGCAGCACACCGAACGACGCGATCCGCGACATGTCGCGTACGTCGCGCTGGACGACGGAATCCAGGTAACTGCGATACCACGCCGACCGACGGGCTTCGGCCTTGCGCGCCAATGCCGGCGGATACCCGCCCGCCAGCACGCGCCGGCCGAGATCGCGGCCCAGCCGCTCGACCTGGCTGAACTTGAAGCCGTCGCCGAACACGTCGTCGAGAAACCGGGGGCGTCCCCGCTCAATTTCCACCTGGGCAAGTGGATGCAGGCGGATGATCTCCATGCGGCCCGCGAGCGAATCCGACAGCGCAGGCACGAGGAGCACGTTGGCCGAGCCGGTGAGGATGAAGCGCCCGGGCGTGCGGTTCCGGTCCACCGCGCTCTTGATGGCCGAAAACAGGCGAGGAACGTACTGAATCTCGTCCAGAATGACCCGCGCCGGGAGGTCGTCCACAAAACCTATCGGATCAGCCTCGGCTGCCGCTCGGTTCGCCTCGTCGTCAAAGCTGACGTAGGCGTATCCCGCAGGTTCGCCGACCATTCGCGCGAGCGTCGTCTTCCCGCACTGGCGGGGGCCGTGGACCAGGACGACGGGCGAGTCGGCGAGCGCCGCCGTGAGCCGTTGTTCGGCGAACCGCGGATAGAGAACTGACGTCATCGGCTAATCGTAACGTTTGATCACGTCTGATTGCAACCTTTGTCATCGGCTGATGGAAAGGTTTGCCTTCGGCAATGTGAAACGTTTGGTCGCCGGTGGGACGTTGTCGGCCACAATCCTGTCGCGAAGACACACGTGGAAGCAGATACCCTCAATCAAGTCGCTGACCCTTAGGCGCACCCATGATTCCCTCTCCTGCAAGAACCTCCCCGCGTCATTCACCCGCAGCTCGCCGGAGGCGAGCTTGGGAAGGAGGGTATCGCGGAGGGAGGCGAGGGTGCGGGATTCACGCGGCATTCGAGGCTCCGCGCGGGGAGCGGTTCAGCCGTGTCCTCAAACCGGCTGAGGAGTGACTCCGACGGCTGGGCGACTCTCAACCCAGAACCGACCTGAGCTCGCTGATGGCTCTTCGCAGCTCCCGTGACGAGGCCCTCAAGTTCCTGTCGGAACAGCGGAGACCGTGCCAGACAGTACGCGAAGGATCGTCCGTGCGGCGCACGCGGAACTGACATGCCCCCACTCTATGTGCCACCGGCGTGGCAGGATGTGCTGTATGATGCGGTGTCATGTTCGTGCGCGAGAAGAAGCGCCGCAACCAGGATGGCTCGGTGACGACCTACCTCCAACTTGTCGAGAACAAGCGCGTCGAGGGCAAGACCCGCCAGCGCGTCCTGTGCACCCTGGGCCGGGCCGATGACCCCAAGCTCCGGGCAGACCTGGGGCGGCTCGTCTCGACGGCCCGCCGGTACGCCGAAGAAGAGGCCCTGGTGG
>CAYSZC010000220.1:0-2152 GCA_964435345.1 uncultured Thermotogaceae bacterium | reverse complement strand
GCTAGCTCTCTGTCCTGTTTTGAAACATGTTCGAGGCACAGCTGGCGGTTCCGACAGGCCGGGCCCACTGCTCCGAGTGCAGCAGAGGGGCCGGGGGTGAACCCCGGCCTCCCCAAGAACCCCGCTCCAGCGCGTGACCCTTCTTCCCAAGCCGAGCGTACAGCTCGTGCCGCGCCCCCAAGTAAAGAGCCCGGGAACCGAAGCTCCCGGGCTCACCATACGAAGCTCAGCTTGGGCCCGCTACGGCCCTCGCACCACGGGACCCGTCACAACCTCGAACGTGAGGAGGCGGAACAGCGTGTTGCCGAGCGAGATCCACAGCCGGTACGTGCCCGGCTCGAGGTCCGCCGTGGCGAACTGGAACTGGAAGTTGTCCGTCCCGCCGACCCGCCTCCCCACGAGCGCGCGCTTCTCCTGCTCGAGCGGAAGCACGACCCCGGCGCCGCCGACCACCTCGTCCACCCGCGTCACTACGGCGTGGGGCAGGCACGGAATCTTGTCGCGTGCGGCCGGGGCCACAACGGCCACCGTGACCACCTCGCCCTGCCGGACCACCTGCGGGACCCGATCCTCGGCGAACCGGATCAGGAGCTGTTCGTTCGTCGTGCGGGCCGTCGCCACCAAGCAGATCTCGTTGGCGTCGAGGCCGTTGATCACGATGTAGCGGTTGGCGTCCCAGTTCGTGTCTAGGTCGGGGAGCGAGGGGTCAATCCGCTCCATCGTTCCGAACGGCGGCGCCCCGTACAGGCCGTAGCCCACGGCCCACCCATCCCGCTCGGGGTGGTCGGCGTTGGCGGTGTCCACGATGTTCCCCGCGGGGTCAACCAGCTCCAGCACCTCGCCCCGGTCGGAGAGCTCGAACGTAAACGGCAGCACCACGAGGTCCGTCGGGAACTCCACGGGATCCACGTCCGGGAACGCCCAGATGAGCGTGCGCTCGTTGACCGACCGTGCCGTGGCGACGAGGGCGTTCCCCCGGCGGTCACGACCGCGGGCGATGACCCCGTGGTTCGGCTGCCAGTTCAACGCCACGTCCGCTCCGAACAGGTTCACCCGCTCCATCGTGGCGTAGGGGGCCGCTCCGTCCTGCCCATAGCCAGCCGCCCAACCCGTACGCCCAATCCGATCCGCGTTGGCCGTATCCACCACCCGGCCGGTTGGGTCGAGGAGTTCCATCGCCTCGCCCCGATCGTCGAGCGCTACGCTGTAGATGAGGTCAGCCCGGATGTCGCGTACCACGCCGTCGTTCCCGAACTCGAGAAGGTACGTGGCGTAGGGCGCGATCGTCCCCTGGAGTCTCACCACCTTCCACTCCCGCTCCCTGGCGGTAGTCGGTTGCGTCAACCGCCAGCGGAGGGTCCAGCCGGTGAGGTTGATCGGGTTCTCCGTCACGTTGCTGAGCTCGATCCACTCGTCGGTTGACGTCGCCGCCGTCCCGCCCCAGGCGATCTCGCTGATGACGACCGGTCCGGCGTCCGCGTAGACGAGGTCGGCCTCGATGTCGCTGACCACGTCGTCGGTTCGCCGCTCCATCAGGTAGAACCCGTGGGGTTCGATGATCCCGCGGAGGTCCACGATCTTCACGTACCTTTCGAGCAGGGTCGTCGGCTGCTTCCGGCGCCAGCGAAGGGTCCAGCCCGTGAGGTCAACCGGCTCGCCCATCGAACTGTACAGCTCGATCCACTCGTGCATCGGGTCCGCCGCGGTGCCGCCCCAGGCCACCTCGTTGATCACAATCCGCGGACCGACGGCGCCGCCGCCTCCACCGGCAATCTGCTCGCCACAGTCCACGACGGTGATCCTGATCGTCCCGACCGCGAACGCCCCGGTCGGATCGGTCACCGTGTACGTGATGAAGTCGGTCCCGACGAAGTCGAGCTGCGGGGTGTAGAGCACGTCCACCGAAGCCGTGTGCGGGGCGCTGTACGTCACCGCCCCGAGATTACCGCTCACCGCGCCGTAGGTGGGGGCGCCCAGGATCGCAAACGAGAGCGGGTGAGCGCCCGGATCGGCCAGGTTCACGTCAGGGTCGCTGCCCCGGAGCGTGATGCCGAGCGGCACGTTTCTACAGGTGACCAGGGCCCGGCTCTCCGCCGTGGGCGGTACGTTGTCCCGCACCCAAACCTGCGTCGTCGCCGTCGCCGTGTTGTTC
>CAYSZC010000219.1:0-2158 GCA_964435345.1 uncultured Thermotogaceae bacterium | reverse complement strand
GCGCATCGGGGATCTGAACATCCTCCGGCTCGGTTCTTCTTCGTGTGCTTCGTGTCCTTTGTGGTGGCATGCTGGCAATCCCGCGTTTTGAAACGGCTTCTAGCGTCGGGGTTCATCCCCGACGCCGATCTTGACCGGCGCGCATCCGCCGAGCGAGAAGGACCGCCAGCCCCACGCCGAGCACGACGTCGCCAACGCTGAACGCGGAGGCGAGCGGCACCCATGCCGGAAGATAGAGAAAATCCCCCAAGAAGTTCAGCCTTGTCCCCTCTCCCATGAGCACCGTATTCCCTCGGCGAAGGCCTTCCTCCAAAGCAGCGGCCACTTCGTGAAGCCCAGCGCGACGCAGGGCCTCCGCCGAGGCCGGCATGTACCCGCCGTTGGCGGCGATCGCGATCAGGTTCGCCAGAAGTCCGACGCCCATGACCAGGATCTCCGGGTACCGGCGATTCAGCACGACGAACGCGAGAAGGAACGCGTACGACAGGAGGTGCAGGTAGGCCGTACCCACCGCGACGATGGGTCCCCCGCCCCCCAGCGGGAAGATCAGGATCTGGATCAGGAAGGCGAGAAAGATCAGGTACACGGCCCGCAGCCTCAACTGGCCCAAGTTGGCCAAGTTCCCGCGGCGGATGAGTCCCGCCACGATACCGATCCCCATGGCCCACAGGAGCGGCATCAGGTCACTCCACGATGGTGAGGAAGAGATCCACGAGTTGGGGGTCGAGCACCTTCCCCGCCATGTCCTTCAGGGTCTTCCGGGCTGCTTCTTTGGAGAAGGCCAGCCGGTAGGGGCGGTCCGTGAGGAGGGCGTTCCACACGTCGGCCACGGCGAGGATCCGCGACCCAAGCGGGATCTTCTCTCCCGCCAGGCCGTCGGGGTACCCACCGCCGTTCCAATGCTCGTGCTCGTGGCGAACGATGCCGACGATCCCTTCGTAGATCTCCAAGCCTTGCAGAAGCTCGGCGCTCGTCACCGGGTGCTTCTTGATCACGGCCCACTCCTCTGCGGTGAGTTTGCCTGGCTTGAGGAGGATGCTGTCCGGGACGGCGATCTTCCCCAGATCGTGAACCTGGGCTGCGGCGCCCAGTTGCTCCACCACCTCATCCGGCAGCCGCCGCGCCCGGGCCAACTTCACGGCCAGCTCGGCCACTTCTGTGGAGTGAGTTCCGGTGTAGGGGTCGCGCTCCCCAACGATGCGGCTGATCTTCTCGAACGCTATTCTGGCTTGCTGGCGGAGGCGCGCATAGCCGCGGATGGAGACTTGAACGACCATGAGTGGGCTGGCCACGAGGAGGATGTACCAAGGGGAGATGGGGTACACCACGGCCATGAGGAGGGCCAGCGCTCCCAACGTCAGGATCTGGATGTGGAGATGGCGAAGGTCGAAACGCAGGACGTAAACGAGCCGTCGGCCCTGTGTGAGGTGGATAATTCCACCCACGAGGGACGCGTTGACAATGACATAGGTCAGGAACGCGAGGACAGGGGGGATGAAGTCGGTCCAGACGGCGTAGGGTGGCGGGTGACCTCCGCTCGCCTGGAACACCAGGCCGGCGGCTGTGACCGAGACCACGAGCTGCCCCAGGTTAAAACCAACGAGGGAGATGAAGCGGCCGGGCCCTTGGGCCAGCTTGTTCCATCGCAACACGATCTCAGTCGCCAACGATCCCAGGAGGACAGTCGCGATTCCAAGGGGCACCCCCCCAATGTAGACTGCAGCGGAGCCGACAGCCACAGCTACCGAAGTCCTTCGCTCAGGAATCAACTCCACTTCGTATATCTCAGCAAAGAAGTCGACGAATACCAGGAGGATCCAGATCACGAGGAAATCTTGGGTGAGTTGCACTTGGCGAAGGAAGAGAGCAGAACAGCCCAGTCCCGCTCCCACAACCAATCCCCAGTAGAGCCGCGCCTTCGGCGGTAACGTCGTCACCGGCGTACTCTACAAAAGAGCAAGGGGGGTCTCCACCCCCCTTGGCACTTGCGAACCTCACCTATGACCTAGCCGGCCCCTAGCCGCCCCACTTCTGATGGGCCCCGCTCAGCACCGCGAGCAGGGTGATGGCAAGCAGAATGTACAGCCCGCGAACGCCCAACGCCTTCGTGATCTTCTCTCCCCACTTCATCAGCACCCTCCTTTGGGTCAAGCACTCC
>CAYSZC010000218.1:0-2167 GCA_964435345.1 uncultured Thermotogaceae bacterium | reverse complement strand
TGCTTCTCTTTGTGCCCTTTGTGGTGAAGCGCCGGGCAGTTCTGTGGTTGTGAAACAGCTTCTAGGGACCTACCGGCGCGGCAGAAACAGCGCGTCGTACTGTCGCCGAAGGGTGCGGACGAGGTCGGTCACATTTTCCGGAATCGGGCCGAGATCGGAGATGGGGCTGGGCTCGGCGAACCGGATCGTCACGGGCTGGCGATGAGCGAGCTTCCGTTTCAGACGGGCCACCGGACCGCCCGCAAGGATCGTCCGAACGCGGTTGTCCGAGGAGTGGAGCTCCTGGAACGGGACGAGGAATGCCGGTCGTTCCCCGGGTTGCTGGGCGAGCGACTTCACGATGTGCCCGATCCCGGGGTGCCAGTGGCGATCCCGGATGCTCGCGCCGCTCGGGGCAATCAGCACGCAGCCGCCGCCGCGGATGTGCTCAGTTGCGATCGCGAGGGCGCGGCGGTTCGCCTCCTTGGCGACCTCGCGCGGGGCAAGCTCATGGAAGAGGGAGATCAGATGTATCGCCACGACCCGCTGCAACCCGCCCCGGCGGAGTTGGGTCCATCCGCGGTCGAGGGGGGAAGTTCGGATGTCCAATGGGTCACCGCCGTGTCGAGGCGCCAACGGGAAGCGGATGCCAGCCCCTCCGCGGCGATCACCGGGTCCAAGCGGACGATGACGTCAAGGAGCGCCTTGACGGGATAGAACCGATCGAGAAGGCGGAGGGCCGGGCCCAGGAACGGTTCGTCCATCCCACGGGCATGAATCCGCCCGGAGGGCCACGATGTCCCCCCCGCCTGTACGCCTCCCGAAGCTCCAGGACGAACGAGCCCCAGCGTCCCCGTTTCCCCATCACGCCCCCTGTGTGCGCCTGGGGAGTCTAACCGAGGCGGTCACCTCGATCTCTCGACCGGGACGTCACGCGGGCGGTGCCCTGGACTCGGCGGCGAGCCTGAGGCAACATTGCGTTGTGGACGCAGAAAAGGTGATTGCCGAGTTCGAACGCGGCGCCGGGCAGAAGGTCGTCGTCCGCCGGACGCAGTTCAAGGGCAAGGAGTACCTCGACCTTCGCCAGTTCTTTCAGGGAGACGAGGGCGCGTGGTTGCCCACGAAGAAGGGCGTGTCCCTCCCCTGGGATCTGTGCGCGGCCCTGATCGAGGCCTTGCAGAAGGAAAGCGGAGAGTAGCCCTGCACGGGCTCTCCACTCCGGCGGGGCCCTGCCGTGTCGGGAGCCGAGGTGGGCGTTGCGCATGAGCGCCCGACCCGCGGCTGTCGGCGCCACGATCGTAAACTTGTACTACGCCGAGCTCGATCGCGCCGTCCGCTTCTGGCGCGACGGACTAGGGTTCCCGGTCGAGGTGGACCAGGAATGGGCGCTCCTCCTCCGCCTCGCCACGGGGAGCTTCCTCGGGCTCGTGGACGGGTCCCGCGGGCACCTCCGGCCCCAGCCAGCGAGCGCCGTGCTTGTGACCCTCGTTGTGGACGACCTTTCTCGCTGGAGGGAGCGGGTGGGGGCGGCCGGTGCGGCGGGGATGACCGAGATCGAGCGGCGCGAGGATCTGGGGATCGAGCGGTTCTTCTGTCGCGACCCGGGCGGCTACGCCCTCGAGGTGCAGAGATTCCTGCGCCCTGCCGAAAGGGCGATATTCCATCGGGGCGCCGCATCCACACGCGGTAGCCCAAGCGAGCACCAGGAGGAGACAAACATGTTCACGAAGGTGTTGATGGATCGGTTGCGGGATCTCGGCGGCGAGGTAGAGGAGCGGGGCGGCGGCATCGAGTTCACCAAGGTCCTCGCCGAGCGCCGGGTCTTTCTGGCGAGAAAGAAACTCGTCTACCGAGCGCGACTCCGCGTGGACGCGGGCGCCCGGGCCGTGCATCTGTCCGAGTCTCTCACCGAGACGAGTTCCGGCCTTGCCCCAGAGAGCGGGTTCGGGTTCAAGACGGAGACCTACAAGACGCGCGCCGGCCCCCGCGAGGGCGACATCGCCGAGCGGGCGAAGCTGTTCGGGAAGGCCTATACCTACACCTTCGACCACGGTGCGGTCCGGAAGGCGATCGAGGCGCTTGCCCAGGAGCACGGGTACACGGTCCAGTACCACGTCACCGGCCCGTAGCCCCCGAGCTGAGAAGCCTCGGGGGCTACTCAGGTGCAGTGCCTTGATCTTCGCTAGCA
>CAYSZC010000217.1:0-2178 GCA_964435345.1 uncultured Thermotogaceae bacterium | reverse complement strand
GCGGTAGATCGCCGTGTCCGCCGGAATCTCGGTCAGCCCGGCCATGTCGAGCGACAGCCTCAAGATGTCGTCTGTGGTCATCACGCCCCCTTTCGCAAGAGGGGATTGTACGGGTTCCCGGGCCGGTACAATGCGCCCCCAGGGAGCGTGGGTGGAATGCCAACATGGCTCTGCACGAGGTGCGGGGAAGAAACCCGGGGCGGTTCCCGGCCGAAGACTTGCCCGCACTGCGGCGCCCCCAGAGACAAGATCGAACGGGCAGAATAGGGGGCAGGGCACGCGCCCTGCCCCCACTGCACCACCAACCGTGCTTCCGGACCTACCTTTTCTCCACGATTCGTCCCTCCAGTTGAGGGTTGACCGGGGAGTGGGCCCGCAGGTAGTCGGCGAGGACCTCGTAGTCCACAAATCCCAAGACGAGGGTCTCTGCGGCCTGGAGGAACACGTCGAACCCGTCCCTGCCCCCGGCGAGGAAGTTGTTCGTCACGACCTTGTAGCTCGTCTCGGCACGGATGGGCCGGAACCCCGCGTCCGTGAGCACCTCCACCGACACGATCCGCTGCCCAGCGGGCTGCGCCGGATCCCACGTGTACGTGAGCCCGGCCACTTGCGGGAACCGGCCCGCCACCCTCTCGACCTGGGACACGCCGTTTTCGAGGGCCGCAATGATCTGCTCCCCAGTGAGGGAGAGGACCACGAGGTAGTTCCCGAACGGGAGGACCTCTATCACCTGGCCGAGGTTGATCGGCCCGGCAGGGATCGAGGTGCGGATCCCGCCCCCGTTCTGGATAGCGATCTGGGCCCCGGCCGCGGCCGCTCTCCACAGCATCGCGTCGGCGACAAGGTTCCCCAGGTTTGTCTCCCGGGTCCGCACGCGGGCCCGGTCTCCGTCGAGGTCGGCCTTCGTCTCCCCGACCACCTCGGCCCTCAGGGCTTCTATCGGCGCCCGGAACAGGGTGAGCTGGTCCTCGATCGTCTTGTCCATCGCGAGCTTGTCCACCGGGACCAGCTCTCCGCCCCAGGACAGGAGGACCCCGTCCTGGTCGAAGGTGACCTCAAGCCGCCCGAGGTGCAGCGCCCTCTCCCCGGCCTGGACCACCAGCGCCGGGATCGTGGCGTCCACGACCGAGATCCGATCCCGGAATCCGGCGAACGTGGCCGGGCCGATTCCCCTCACCTCCACGATCTCCTCAATCGCCTGGAAGGGGCCGTGGACCTGACGGTACTCAATGATGCGCTGCGCCAGGGCCGGCCCGATCCGCGGCAGGGCCTCCAACTCCTCGGCGGTGGCGGTGTTGATGTTCACGAGCTTCCGCTCCACCACGACCGGGTACTCCGTGGGCAGGGTGTGGGAATGCCCGCCGATCACGATGTCAATCCCGGTCACCGAGCGCGCGAGCTCGAGGTCGGCGTCCCAGCCGAGGTGGGTGAGGGCGATGATCGCGTTCACCCCCAGGGCGTTGAGCTCGGCCACGGCCCGCCGCGCCGCGACGACCGCGTCACCGATCACCACGTTCGGCCCGGGATTCGAGATCTGAGCCGTGTCTTCCGTGGTGAGGCCGACGATCCCCACCTTCCCCCCGCCGACCTCGACGATCACGTAGGGCCGGATCTCCCCCGCGAGGAGCGGTTCACCCGTGAAGTCGAAGTTGGCCGAGAGGAGGGGGAAGGTCACCGCCTCGGCGAACTGGGCGAGGCCCGCCGGTCCCCGGTTGAACTCGTGGTTCCCGAGGGTCAGCGCCGTGAACCCCATCTGTTCGAGGACCCAGGCGTCCGCAATCCCCTTGTGCGCCGTGAAGTAGAGCGTGCCCCCCAGTGCGTCACCAGCGTGGAGGAGCAGCACATCCGGGACCTGTAGGCGGATTTCCTGGATCAGCGTTGCCTGGCGAGCCATGTTTTCGAGCTGCGAATGGGTGTCGTTCGTGTGGAGGACGGTAAACGTCCAGTTCTGCGCCCAACCGAAGATCGTCGCGGCGACCACCAAAGTTGCCACTACCAACGCACGTCGCTTCATCTTGACCTCCTTGTCAGTTCCCTTGGCTCCGATGACCCTCCGTGCTGTCCGCTCCCACCCCCTTACCCCGATCGCCGCTCACCGCCACGGTCGCGGCTCGCGGGTGCCTCGGGATTATACTTCCCCCGGTAAGGAGGCGGTCCCATGCCCCGGAAGCAAGACAC
>CAYSZC010000216.1:0-2184 GCA_964435345.1 uncultured Thermotogaceae bacterium | reverse complement strand
GGTACCTCACCGGGTTCACCGGGTCGTTCGGGGTCCTCGTCGTGGGGGAGAAGTCCCTGTTTTCCACCGACTCCCGCTACACGGAACAGGCGGGCAACGAGGTCACAGGACTGACGGTGGAGGAGGTCAAGGGGCGCTGGCTGCCGTGGCTCGCCGAGCGCCTGGCCGCGCTGGGGGTGCGCCGGGTGGGCGTTGGAACCCACCGCACGAGCCTCTACGTCTACCACGAGCTGACCCGTTTTGGCGCAGGCATCGAGTTCGTGCCTCAGGATGGGATGGTCGAGGAACTGCGGCGCGTGAAGTCCGGCGATGAGATCGAGAGGATTGCCGCGGCGGCCCGGCTCACCGACGACGGCCTGCGGTGGGCGCTCGGAGAACTGAAGCCGGGACGGCGCGAACGCGAGGTGGCCCTGGATCTCGAGTTCTGGTACCGGAAGCAGGGAGCGGAGGACGTGGCGTTCGATCTGATCGTGGCGAGCGGACCAGGGAGCGCGATGCCGCACTACCGGGCCGGCGAGAGGAAGATCGCCAAGGGCGATGTGGTCCTGTTCGACATCGGGGTCCGGCTGGACGGGTACTGCTCGGACCTGACCCGGGTCGTGGCCGTGGGGGCCCCCAGCGCGGAGGTCCGCGGCGTCTACCGACTGGTGCTCGAGGCCAACCGGGCCGGCCTGGCCGCGGTTGCGGCCGGGAAGTCCGGGCAAGAGGTGGACCGGGCCGGCCGCGAGGTGATCGAGAAGGCCGGTCACGGCGAGCGGTTCGGCCACGGCCTGGGGCATGGCCTTGGGCTCGAGGTTCACGAGGCCCCGCGCGTGGCCCCGACGTCCGAGGACGTCCTCGCCGTGGGCGACGTGGCCACGATCGAACCCGGGGTGTACCTGCCGGGACGGTTCGGGATCCGGATCGAGGACCTCATCGCGGTGACCGAGGACGGGTGCCGGATCCTCTCGTCCTTCCCCAAGGACGAGCTCGTGGTCCTGTAGCCCGGTGTTCATCGCCTGCCGAGAGGGAAGGCGCCTCGGTGCTCGCTGACCTGGCGAACCGGATACGAGAGGAGTCTGGCCTCGACCTCACCCCACGGGATGTGGAACGGCTCCTCGCCGCGCTCCTCGCGTCGGAAGACATCTGGCGGATCGTCGAGTTAGCCCACGCGCCCCTCCTCGTTGTGTGCGCGGGGTTGCGAGCCCTCTCCGAATCGGGCTTGGCGACGTGGGGCGGAGGCGCAGTTCGCCTGACCCCTGCTGGGGAGGAGGAGTGTGCCCGTTTGGGGATCGCCCCTGCCCGAAGCCTGGAATGCGCCCGGTGCGGTGGGCGGGGCGTGGAGCTGTCCCCGCTCCGCGAGGTAGCGACAGCGTTTCGCCGGCTCGTCGCCACCCGCCCGCCGGCGCTGCAGGAGTTCGACCAGGGGTACGTCACCGAGGCGAGCACGATCGCCCGGATCGCCGCGATGTGGGCGCGGGGGGATCTGGCGGGAAAGGACCTCCTCGTGCTGGGGGACGACGACCTCGTTTCCGTCGCCGCGGCCCTGACCGGTCTTCCGCGGCGGGTGGCCGTGCTCGATTTAGACCCGCGGATCACCTCGTTCGTGGCCGAGATCGCCGCGCGGGAAGGGCTCGCGATCGAGACCTACCGCCACGATCTTCGCGAGCCGCTCCCTGTCGAGCTTCGGACCCGGTTCGACACGTTCTTCTGCGATCCCACGGAGAGCTTGCGCGGGTTCCTCGCGTTCGCCGGGCGGGGCCTGTCCGCCCTCCGCGGCCCGGGCAGCGCGGGATACCTCGGGCTTACCCATGCCGAGGCCTCGCTCGCCAAGTGGCGGGCGATCCAGCGTCAGCTCCTGGCGTGGGGAACGGTAATCACAGATCTGCACGATCGGTTCCACGCTTACGTGAACTGGCCGTACGTCGAGACGATGCGGGCGTGGGCGCACCTCCCGGTGCGCCGGATCCCGGGGCGGTTCGAGCCGTGGTACCGGTCCGCGCTCGTGCGGATCGAGCTCGTCACGGAGGCGAGGGTCGGCCTGGAACGCTTGGAGGGGAACATCTTCCTCGACGACGAGGCAGCCACGACTTAGCAGCCCGTGTGGGAAACCCGGGGGCCGCGGACCCGTGGCACGCGGGCCTTCGGCGCGCGGATTCCCGCTGTAGCTCTGTACGCACGGCGGAGTGCATGGCTTGTTTACCG
>CAYSZC010000215.1:0-2188 GCA_964435345.1 uncultured Thermotogaceae bacterium | reverse complement strand
TTTCGCCCCGGGCGGAGTGGGCGCTGGGGTGGGCGGAGACGATCGTCTCGGTGGTGGCCATCTTCTTGCTCACCATCACCTTCGTCACCGTGCGGATGACCGTGCCCACCGGGTCCATGAACCCCGCGATCGTTCCGGGGGACTCGTTCTTCGTGGACATCCTGACCTATCACTTCCGGGACCCCTCGCCCGGGCGGGTGATCGTGTTCTGGCAGCTCGAGGAGCTGCAGGCGACCGAGGTGAGCGCGGGGAGTCCAGCCGCGCTGGCCGGCCTTCAGCCGGGGGACTGGATCACCCATGTCCAGTACCCCACGATCGGCATCGGCGGCGAGCCCGTGCCCGCGCTACGTACCGCCCAGCGGCGGATCGAGGCCTCCCAAGGACAGAACCTCGAGTTCGTCGTGTTGCGAGAAGGCGTGGGACACCAAGCGCTGTCCGTCGCCGTGCCGGCAGGGGCGAAGGACCTCCGGGCGTTGGGGATCACGTACAGGATGCGCCAGGAGCGCTACGTGAAGCGCCTCATCGCCGTGGGAGGCCAGACCGTGCAGATCGCCCCCGGCGGCAGGGTCGTGGTGGATGAGGTTCCCCTCGCCGCCGTCGCCCATCGCACCTACTGGACCCGAGGGCCCGGAATGCTGTACGGGATCGCACCGACCTTGGTGCCACGGGGTCACTACTTCGTCCTCGGCGACAACACGATGAACTCCTACGACTCCCGGTACTGGGGGTTCGTGCCCGAAGAAGAACTGATCGGGGCGCCGTTCCTCCGGGTGTGGCCGTTCCCTCGATTCGGCCCGATGAACGGATACTGGTGGTCGTCCCTCTAGTGCCCTCGCCGATAGCGTTCCCCGCGCCACGGGTTGCCTACGTCGTGGTAGCCGCGGCTCTCCCAGTAGCCATGACGGGCTGCGAACCGGAACTCCAGGGCGCTCAGGTACTTCGCGCTCTTCCAAGCATAGAGGGAGGGGACCACAAGACGCAGCGGATGGCCATGCTCGGGACGGAGGAGATCGCCGTTCATCCGGTGCGCCAGAAGGCTGTCCGAGGCCAGGAAGTGCGCATACGGGATGTTCGCGCTGTACCCGTCCCGTCCGTGAGCCATCACCCACGCTACCTCCTGCCGCGGTCGCACGAGATCCGCAGTCGCCTGGCTGGAAACGCCTTCCCAGACAAGATCAGGAACGCTCCATCCCGTCACGCAGTGGAAGTCCGCCTGCACCGTGACCCGCGGTAGCCGGATGAGTTCGTCCCACGAGAGTTCGCAGGGGCGCTCGACCGCGCCGAACAGACGCAACCGGAAGCCCGACAGATCGAGGTCTGGAACAGGTCCGATGTCGTAGGGAATCGGTTCTTCGATCCACCGCTGGCCAACCGGGAGCGATCCGGGCACCATAGCGCATACGGTAGCCCTCCCTTGTCTCCCTGGCAAACGGGGCACACCACGGACGAACCTGATCAGTAGCAGAAAGGACGCGCTGTCATGCGGTACCGCGAGAACATCGTGTGGATAGACATCGAAACCACCGGGCTCGACCCAGAAGCGAGCGTCATCCTCGAGATCGCCGTTATCATCACCGACAAACACCTGAACCAACTCGCCCAGACTTCGTTCGTCGTGCATCACCCGAACAACGCCCTGGTGGACCTGGACGAGTGGGTGCAAATCCAACACCAGGCCTCGGGGCTGCTCGAAGAGGTGCGCCGCTCGACCCTCACCTTGGCCAAGGCTGAGGCAGCGGCTCTCGAGCTTGTGGCCTCCTACTGCCCACCGCGGGCATGCCCGCTTGCCGGAAGCTCGGTGTGCTTCGACCGGCGGTTCCTGATGCGCCACATGCCGAAGCTCGACGCGCACCTCAGCTACCGCCAGGTGGACGTGAGCTCGATCAAGGAACTTGTCAAGCGGTGGTACCCAGACAAGGCGCTCCCTAACGGGTCTGGAGCGAAGCACCGCGCCCTCCCCGACATCCTCGAGTCGATCGAGGAGCTGCGCTACTACCGAACCGCCGTGTTTCAGACGCCGGCAGGACCGGGGCGCCCGCAGACGGGTTAGCAGCCCGTGTGCCAGTAGCCCGCTGAGCTTCGGCTACCTGTCTGCCGACAGGCAGGCGCCCGACGGCTCTCACCGCAGAGCGCGCAGAGAACGCAGAGAACACCCGGCCGACTGAAGAGCCCACCACAACGGGCACAA
>CAYSZC010000214.1:0-2190 GCA_964435345.1 uncultured Thermotogaceae bacterium | reverse complement strand
TCGGTCCCAGGGGCACCGGGTCCCCGAACAGCCCGCCCATCCCGGCGAGCGAGTTGGCGAAGAACGTGAACCCGATCCCCAGGAACGCCAGCACCACGAACGCCACGCCTCCCAGGTCATCGAGGGCGGCGAGCAGACCCTTGTATTTCTTCAACCCCCCAACCCCGAACGCGACGAGGAAGAGAGCCACGGCCGAGGCGGCCACCGCCCCGCCCTGGAATCCCCCGCCCGGAGTGAGATGCCCGTGCAGGATCATGTATCCACCGAACACGAGCGCGATCGGGACGAGGATCCGCGCGGTCGCACGCACCACAACACTCATCGCTTCACCTTCCGCAGGATCAAGACCACCCCGATCACCGCCGCGAACAACACGGCCGCCTCGCCCAGGGTGTCGTAACCGCGGTAGTCGAACACGATCGCCGTGACGACGTTGTTGGCGGCCACCTCTTCTTGGGACCACAGGATGAAGTGCCGGTCCATGTCGTACGCGCGCGGCGCGCCGAACGGCCGCATCTGCGCCCCAGCGAGGATCAGGCACCCCGCGACCACGACGAACGCCGCCAGCATCGCCCAGCGTTTCATTCCTCTTCCTTCCCTCGTGTCTTGCGGATGGCGAGGATGAAGATGGCCGTGGTCAGGGCCGCCCCGACCCCGGCCTCGGCGATCGCCACGTCCGGCGCTTGCAGCAGGTAGAACGCCAGGGACAGGAGGAGGCTCGCCCCCCCCAGCGCGATCACCGATGCCAGAAGGTCCTTCAACCACACCGCGAGGATCGAGCCAATCACGATCAAAACAAGGGTCAAAAGCTGCAGGACATCCCAGATCGTCATCGCTTCTCCTGAGTTCCGTGGTCCGCGAACCGTGCGTGACCAACCTCTTCCAAGCGGTCCACCACGGCCCGGAACGGCTTGATCCCGGAGCGGTGAGCGGCGCGGGCCAGGGCATGGGACCCGGTGGGGTTCGTCAGGAGCAAGAACACGAGCGCCAGGAACGCCCGCACGGCCATCGTATTACCACTCCCGCCCCCTTGGACCAGGCCGTACACGACCACGGCGAGGATGGAGAAGAGCGAGCCAAACGTCGTGCACTTCGTGGCCCCGTGGATGCGGGTGTACACGTCGGGGAACCGCAGCAGGGCCACCGCTCCCAGCGCGTTGAACGCGGTCCCAATCGCGAGGAGGGCGTAGATGAGCGCGTTCACCCCAGCCCCCCTTCCAGATACCGCGCGATGTAGAGTGTTCCCACGTAGGAGAGGAGAGCGTACACGAGTGCGACATCGAGGAGGACGACCTGATTGAACGCCGCACCGAGGAGGACCATCGTTGCCACGACGAGAGTGTTGATCGTGTCGAGGGCTACTGCGCGATCCGCAGCAGTGGGGCCGATCCCCAGCCGGAGCATGCACGCGAGGATGAACGCGAGCAAGGCCGCCCCCCCCACCGCGAACGGGAAGGCGACGATCATTCCGCGACCCGCCTTGCCCACGCCGGGAACGACCCGCACACGTCGTCCGCGGTCGGCGACTCGTTCGTGACGGCGATCCAGTGCACGTAGAAGTCGCCCGAGCCGTCGTCCACGTCCACGGTGAGGGTCCCCGGGGTGAGGGTGATCGAGTTGGCGAGGAACGTGCGGCCGAAGTCGGTTGCGAGGTTCGGGTTGAACCGGACGATCCCCGGGTTGATCCGCCCGGTGATCACGCGCCACGCCACGTCGAGGTTGGCCTTCACCATCGCGTAGAGGAACGGGCCCACGAGGTAGACGAGGAAGAGAAGCCAGCGGTGGGGCTGAAGAAGCCGCCATCCGCCCCGAGCCCACACGAACGTTCCCGTAGCTAGGGCGACGAGGGCCGCGATCACGGCCCCGGCGATGAGCTCCTCCGCGGCCCAGACCCCCAGGTCCCCGGTGAACGACGCGAGAACAAGATAGACAGCGAAGGCAAGCACCGCCGTCGTCGCCCACTCTGCTACCCGACGCATATGGCGTGCACTATAGCGCGGTGGCTGTCCAGATGCAAGCTTCGTGCAACGCGCAAGAGAATTGGAGGCCCGATCATGCTCCGTCTCCACTCCCCGCGCCGCCGCCACGACGCGTTTCATCGCCGAGAACGCCGAGATCGCAGAGAAACCCCGAACTGCACCACCAAGGGCACGAAGGAGGGCACGAAGAACACAAAGGGACTGGGGGTTC
>CAYSZC010000213.1:0-2203 GCA_964435345.1 uncultured Thermotogaceae bacterium | reverse complement strand
AGCCCATGGTCGTCGCGCCCGCCCGCACGGGTGGATCGGCTATCATCATGTGGGTGATCGGCGATGGAAGAAACTCGCATCGGCAAGGTGACCCATTTCTTCGGACGCATCGGGGTGGCGGTGCTCTCCCTCACCGAGTCGGCTCGGGTGGGGGACACGATCCGCATCCGGGGCCGAACCACCGACCTGACGCAGCGGGTGGAGTCCATGCAGATCGCGCACAAGGCGGTCGCGGAGGCGCGGCCCGGCGAGGACGTGGCGATCATGGTGAACGACCGGGTTCGCGTGGACGACGGCGTGTACAAGATCATCCCCTGACAAACGACTGGCCCGGCGAGAGCGCGGGCCAGTGGGTCGCAAGCAGTTCCTGCTACGTATCCAGGTCGGGGCCGGGACGAGCTGACAGATCCTTGTTCAGGTTGAACTCGGCGAAGGACGCCGACGAGGCCGCTCAGAAGCCCAAACAGCCTGCGGCTCGTCATTCCCGTCGCCTCCTTCTTGCCGTCGAGTCGAACAGGCCGAACGAGAACGTTGAACCTTCGGCCTCGCATTCGACACTCACGGTTGAACCCACACGAGAGGAGGGGATGATGCACTTGCCAAGTGGCGCTGGGTTGATCCAGGATGTTGCGGGAGCGCTGTACATTGCGGAAGCGCTGTACTGGGATGCGCTGCGGAGGAGCGTCGTGTCGGTCCCGGTGGGGAAGGCGCCGGATGGTTCCTGAGTTGGATGAGGGCCAGGGACCGGGTCAGGAGGGTTGTTGGCGGCAGATGGCGCGTTGTTGGCTCGGGTGGCGCGCGGCGACGACGCCGCGTTCCGGGAACTGTATGAGTGCTTTGCCGATCGCGTGTTTCGCTACGCGCTCACCCTGCTCCGGAACCGCCATCTTGCCGAGGACGTGCTCCAGGAGACAATGATCGCCGTGTGGAAGGGTGCCATATCATTCGCTGGGCGGTCTCAGGTCTCGACCTGGATCTTCGGGATCGCCCGCTACCAGGCGTACCGGATGCTGAGGGACGAGGCGAAGGGGGAGCGGGTGGCCAGTGAACCCTTGGTCTTCCCCGACCCGGCACCGGCGGCGGAGCGCGAGGGGCGAATACAGAGGGCTATTGCCGGGCTTCCGCCCGAGCAACGGGAGGTCGTGTTTCTCACGTTCTACGAGGGGCTCTCCTACGGGGAGATCGCCCACTTGCAGGAAGTTCCGGAGGGAACAGTGAAGTCGCGGATGTTCCACGCCAAGAAGAAGCTTGCCGAGGCGCTGGCGCCATGACCTGCGACGAGGCACGGGATCTGATTCCGGTGTACGCCGCGCGTGCACTTCCCGAACAGGAGAGCGCGGAGATCGCGGCGCACGTGGCGGGCTGCGCAGTGTGCCAAGGAGAGCTGGTCCAAGCGATCCGCCTCGGCCATGAACTCCGACAGGCGTTTGCGCGGCTACCGGGGGCGCCGCCGGGGACATGGCTGGCCGTGGCGGCGCGGACTCGGGGCGTGTCCGTGTTCAGTGTGGACCTCGGTTCGGAGGCCGCCGGCTTCTCGATCGCGGTGACAGCGACCCGGACTGGGATCCCGGTGTCGGGCCGGATCTCCATCCTGGGCCAAGACGTACCGATATTTCGGATCTGAAGGAGGAGGAAGATGAGCGAACACGAGCGGGAGGAAAGGACCGACGCCGAAGAGCTGCGGGAGGTTCTGGGCGTTGTATCGGAGAAAATCCCGGGGCTCCTCAAGGGGCTGCGGGACGTGCTCTACTCCAAGGAAGCGGCGGAGAACATGGCCGACGCGGTGGGCACGTTCTACAAGAAGCTTGTGGAGGCGGGCATCCCCAAGGAGGAGGCGCTGGATATGGCGCGTGGGTACATGATCAACCTCCGCGATGTGCTTAAGAGCGCGAAGTTCGCCGAGGCGACGCACAAGCATGTGCACGAGGAGGACGACGACGAGGAGGAGGAGGACGACTGAGGCGCGTTTGGAATTGGGCCAGGGTGGCGGGACTGGTAGTCCGTCTTCTCGCTGCCCTGGCCCTATGGGGCATGGGTTTCCTCTGGGTTCGCCGCCGGGCCACGGCCCGGTTCCGCCGCCGGCTCCATCGCTGGGGCCTGCCGGATGAGGCGGCCGAGGCGCTGGCCCGCGACTACCAGAGGATGCTCCCCCGCCTGTCTCCCCAGGCGTGGCGCTGGCGGGGAACGTCATAGGAGTCCGCCT
>CAYSZC010000212.1:0-2217 GCA_964435345.1 uncultured Thermotogaceae bacterium | reverse complement strand
GACCCCCATGAGCTTCGCCTTGCGAGAGAGCGGGAATCCGTGAGCCGAAGGCCCGTGTGTCATAGGGCCGCGGCCTCCACGGTTTCTCACGCAAGCTCCATAACGGCCGGACGGGGCTTGCCGGTCGCGTCGGTCCATTGCCCGGAGGCGTCGGCGTCGGGTACGATCTCCCCATCAAGGAGGGGGTATGCAGACCTATGTTCTTCTGAGCCGGCTCACCGACGAGGGAGCGAAGACGATCCAGGAGAAACCGGAGCGGATCCGGGAGGTCAACCGGGAGATCGAGGCCCTCGGGGCGAAGGTCATCCACCAGTACGCGACGCTTGGGCGGTACGACTTCGTGACCATCGTCGAGGCGACGGGGGCGATGGCGGTCGCTCGGGTCGCTGTGGAGCTTGGCGCCCGGGGAACGGTCAAGATCGAGACGTTGACGGCGCTGCCGATCGAGGAGTTCGTCGCCAGGATCCGCCAAAAGTAGCGTTCGTTCAGGGGATGAGGGTGCGGCTTGAGTCGCCACCGCGACCCCGGTTCGCACGGTTCAGATCGCCGCCGTCTCCCTCCCGATGGGGTGGCCCACGCGCGCCGCGTCGGGCTGGGGGACAGCGACCGCCCAGTACGCGTTCACGCTGCCCCCAGGTAGCGCCGGGAAGCGGGTCGAGATCGTCTTCCAGGCACGGGCCGATGGAACTGCCCCGGCGGAATTGCGAACCATCCTCGACATCGCCGCGCCCAGCGCCGTGGCGCGTGCCAACCCGCCTCCCGCGGGCGGTGCCCCGCTGATCGGCAGCGGGCCTACTCTGCGCTGGAGTGCGCGACCCGTCTCGTGGGACGCCTTGTGGGCCGCGCCCCCGCCCGACCCCCCGCCTCTCCCCTCAGCCTCAGGTCACGGCGTGGTCTTGACGAGCGCGTCCTCGATGCACCAGCCGGTGTAGCCGACGTCGAACTCCACGCGCCACCACACGTAGTTGTCGGCTCTGTCCGGTCCGCCGACGATCCTCCCCTGGGTTCCGGCCTCGGCGTGGTCGCGGTAGTTGACGTGGGACACCTCGCGGTTGCCGGTACCCGGCCCGGTGCGCACGTTGACCTGTTGGGTCACCCGCACCCGGTCGCCCGACCGAAACTTGGCCGAGACCACCGCAGGCAACCCGACGATCAGCCGCGCCGGTTCCCTCGGTGATTGGGAGAGGATCGTGGTCTCATCTTTGCCCACGGTGAACAGGACCGTGTAGGTCCCCGGGGAGCGCACCAGGTGCTCCCAGGTCACGGTGCGGGACCTTCCGGGGTCCACGGTCACGGACCGGGGGGACTCGCCTACCCGCGCGTTCGCGCTGTCCCTCACGATGGCATTGGCGATGAATGTCCCCGTCCGGTTGCCGGTGTTGGTGAACGTGAGGCTGAGGGTGGTCGTCTTCCCCGCCTCCACTTGGACCGGCATGGGCTCGGCCGGGGTGTGCGTATCAATCCGCGCTGTCACCCTGCCGCACCCCGCCAGAGCGGCGAGGACGAGCCCGCCCGCCGCCACCTGGACCAAAACCTTGACTGTCCTCATCTTTCGCTGACTCACGGTACCTCCCTGCGTCCCGACAATGTAATCTGCGTTACACAGTAAGCGGGAGTTCTCCTCGCTCAAGGTCACGTGATCCGCGGGGAGGTTCCCTGTGTCTCGGAAGCCACCGTGCGTGGCGGTTCGCCCTGTCCGCGGCTAAGATCGTGGGTGCGGCCCGAGAAGGGCCGAGCACGGTTTTCTCGCCCATGGACAAGCTCATCATCCGCGGCGCCCGGGAGCATAACTTGAAGGGGATTGACCTCGAGATCCCGAGGGACAAACTCGTCGTCATCACCGGGATCTCCGGGTCGGGGAAGTCGTCGCTCGCCTTCGACACGATCTACGCCGAGGGCCAGCGCCGCTACGTGGAGTCGCTCTCCGCCTACGCCCGCCAGTTCCTCGGCCTGATGCAGAAGCCGAACGTGGACTTCATCGAGGGCCTGTCCCCGGCGATCTCGATTGACCAGAAGGCCCGCTCTCACAACCCGCGGTCCACCGTGGGAACGGTGACGGAGATCCACGATTACCTGCGGCTCCTGTTCGCCCGGGTCGGGCATCCCCACTGTCCGCAGTGCGGACAACCGATCGAGCGCCAGACGGCCCAGCAGATCACGGATCAGGTGATGAGCCTGCCCGAGGGGACGGCGGTTCAGATCATGTCCCCCGTGATC
>CAYSZC010000211.1:0-2233 GCA_964435345.1 uncultured Thermotogaceae bacterium | reverse complement strand
CTGCGTCTCGGCGGCGAACGAACCCCATGAACTTCGCCTTGCGAGAGAGCGGGAACCCGTGAGCCGAAGGTCCGCGGCCCCCAGGGTTCCCACATGGGCTGTTAGCGGCGGCCCGCGTTCACGACATACCGGCCAAGGACCGGGAACAAGCCCACCCCAAGCAGGAACAAGACGGACGTGATCGCGGCGAACCTCGTGACCGACATGTCTGCGACCCCGGTCACGAACCGCATCGCCTCCACCATGTACGTGAGGGGCATGACTCGGCTCAGGGCCCGGAGGAACGATGGCATGATCTCGACCGGGAAGTACACGCCGGAGAGGAAGATCATGATCTGCGCCACGATGCTCGCCACGGTGCTGGCGCTCCCCGGCCTCCGCACAACCAGGGCGATCACTGTCCCCAAACCCATCGTGCCCAAGGTTGCCGCCACGACGAAGCTCGTGTAGAGGAGCCAGTTCACCTGGAATCGCACCTGGAATAGGGCAGCCGCCACGCCGAGTGTGGTGAGGGTGGTGACGTACCCCACGACAAGCCACACCCCAGCGATGGCCGCGAGCAGCGCGGCCGGGGACATCGGGGTCACGAGCAGGCGGTCGAGGAGCTTGCGCTCCTTCATCTGGGTGATCCGCCCGGACACGGCAAGGAGGCCCGCAGTCAGGATCGCGAACGCCATCACCCCCGGCACGAGCATGTTGAACCACCCGGTGGCCACGCCCCGTCCCACGCCCACCCGCTCCACCCCCACCACCGCGGACAACCCTTGCCGGCGAAGGTCGAACTCGGCGGCGATCCCCCGGGCGAGCTCTCGTAGCGCGTAGCCCTCTTGGACCCGCGTCGGATCTTGGAGGAAGAGGAGGGTTCTCCCATCCCACACCAGCCCGAGGTCGAGCTGGCGCTTGGCAACGTCGGCCTCGAGCGCCAGGCGATCCGGGTAGCGGCTCACGGCCACGGTCCCTTGATCGGCGAGAACTCGCTCGATTACCTCGACTTCCGTCTCGGAAAGGACGACGAGGCCCAGGCGCATCGTGCGGGGACCGTCAGCCCCTCCCCACACGAACCCGAAGATGATGACGAACACAATCGGAAAGAGGGCCGTGAAGAAGAGCATCGCTCCGTCTCGCAGAAAGACAAGGGCCTGGGTCCGCAGGAGAGCCCGAAACCCGGTCATCGTCCCACGTCCCAGCGGAGCCGCCGCGTGGCCACGCCCGCGGACAGGGCGATCCAGGCGAGCGGGACGACGAACGTCAACGGGCCAGGGAGAACGCCCTGCGCCACCCCCAGCGAGGTCCGCAGCCCGTCGGCGAGGTAGCTCAGCGGGTTCAGAAACAGGATCACCCGCAAGAACAGGGGCAACTCCCCCACCGGGAAGAACAGGCTGCTCAGGAACATCATCGGCATGTTGACGATGTTGGCGATGGCCATCCCGGCGCCCGCTGTCTTGGCCAGAGACGCCACCAGGAACCCGAACGAGAGGAACGTGGCCGCGCTGAGTGCGAGGTAGACGATAACGAGCGGCTGCGCGAAGCGGATGGTGGCCCCGAATCCGAACCGGCCCACGGTCCACAGGAGGGCGAACTGGAGGAGGCACATCGCGAGGTACCCCAGGGAGAATCCCGCGAAGTACTGAGGGATGCCCAGTGGGGTGACCCAGTACCGGCGCAAGATCTTCTGGTCGCGCGCGTAGAGGATGGCCCCGGACACACTGAATAGCCCCCCCATAAAGAACGCCATGAGCACGATGCCGGGGAGGAGGAAGTCCACGTGCGCGATCGGGGCGGGAGCGCCTCCGATCCACGCCGTCGCGGTGGGAACAGCGTCGTCCGCCTCGTACAAGCCCGCTTGGATGAGGATCTCCCGGTTCACGCCCGCCAGCACCTGCTCCACGATCTCCGCAGCCATCCCCGATGCGGCGTTGGCCTCGTTCGTGTACACGCGGAGCAACGCGCCAGGCCCCCCCGCGAATCCCGCACGCACCCCGGCCTCGAATCCCGCTGGGATCACGACCAGGACTGCGAGGTTCCCCAACCGCACCGCTTCCATCTCCCGCGCGACGAACCGCTCTACGTCGGCCTCTGCCGTAGGCCGGCGCACGGTGAAGAGAGGTTCCTTTCCCTCCTCCGGCGCGACGCCGAGAGACAGGAACACCTCCTCCACGACCGCCGAGAGCCCGCCCGACCGCGCCGTCCCCTGATCGAGGTTCACCAGGGCCACCGTGAAGTTCATCTCCCC
>CAYSZC010000210.1:0-2237 GCA_964435345.1 uncultured Thermotogaceae bacterium | reverse complement strand
CGCGGGCCAACGCCCAACGCTCCCGACGCGTCATCGGCTGCGGTCCACCCGGCATCATCCGCATTGTAGCCCCGACGCCCCGGCCGATAATGGGTTCACCATGCCGTGTCGGCTATGCGCCAGGGGGGACGCTTTGGTGGCCAAGGCACTTGGGGTATGCGGGGATTGTCTCCGCGCCCGGTACGCGACGGCGGAGTCTTACGTCGGGCGAGGCCATGCCCGATCGCGCCGGTTGTTCGCGCTGCCACAAGAGCCGCCACGGGCTAAGGAGGGAACCCCGTGCAGGATCTGCATCCACGGCTGTCGCATCCCTGTGGGCGGGGTGGGCTACTGTGGGCTGCCCGCTGGGGATCGGACCCGGGCCGTAGTGAACTGGCACCACGATCCTCTCCCCACGAACTGCGTGGCAGGCTTCGTCTGCCCGGGGGGGACCGGGGCGGGGCATCCCCGGTATGCCCACCGCCCCGCGGAGTACGGGTACAAGAACCTCGCCGTGTTCTACGAGGCCTGCTCGTTCGATTGTCTCTACTGCCAGAATTGGCACTACCGGGTGGAGGCGGATCCCGCCGCGGCCGTTTCGCCCGAAACTGTGGTCGAGGCAGTGAACGCGCGCACGGCGTGCATCTGCTTCTTCGGGGGCGACCCGACCCCTCAGCTTCCCCATTCCCTGGCCGTGGCCGAGCTGGCCCGTGCCGCCAACCCCGGCCGGATTCTCCGCATCTGCTGGGAGACAAACGGGGCCATGGCACGTGAGCTCGTTGATCGGATGGTGGAGATCGCCCTCGTCTCAGGCGGGGTGATCAAGTTCGACCTCAAGGCGTGGGACGATGGGGTCCACCGCGCCCTCACCGGCGCCTCCAACCGCCGGACGCTCGCGAACTTCGCGCGCGCCGCGGCCCGAGTCCGGGAGCGGCCAGAGGTCCCCCTCCTCGTGGCGAGCACCCTGCTCGTCCCGGGGTACGTGGATCTCGAAGAGGTGGCTGGGATTGCCGGCTTCATCGCCGACCTCGATCTCGGGATTCCCTACTCTCTCCTCGCGTTCCACCCCAGTTGCCTCCTGGACGACCTCCCCATCACGTCGTGGGCGCACATGGAGCGGTGCGTCCAGGCGGCCCAGGAGGCGGGGCTCGCCACCGTGCACATCGGCAACCGCCACCTGCTTCAGCCCGGGGGCAACGCCGGCTAACATGCAGGCGCCGGAACTGGAGGCCAGGCGATGAGAGCGGCGCTGGTGGCGCTCAGGATCCACGAGGATCCAGGGATGAACAAGCGAATGATCTGCGAGTTCGTCTCACAGGCGGCGAACCATGCCGACCTTGTGCTGTTCCCGGAGACGGCCACCACCGGCCTCGTGAACAACGACGATCCCCGGCACGACTGCCCATTGGCCGAGCCGATCCCCAACAGGTTCCTGGGCGACCTGGGCCGGCTCGCCCGGGCAGGCTCCCTCCACGTGGGCCTGGGGCTCCTTGAGCGCGAAGGGCAGGCAATTTACGACGCGTTCGTGCTTATCTCGGACAAGGGGGAGATCGTGCTCCACTACCGCCGGATTAACCCGGGGTGGCACGGAAAAAACGCTGATCCCGGGGTGTACCGACAGGGAAGCGAGGTCATGACCTACGACCATCCCCGGTTCGGCCGGATGTCGGTGCTCCTATGCGGGGACTTGTTCGAGGACGTCCTCGTGCGGAGGGTACGTCGCAAGCGCCTGGACCTATTGTTGTTCCCGTTCGGCCGCGCGTTTGCCGACGATTCTTGCGACCAGGAACGTTGGGACCGGGAGGAGCTGCCCCAGTATGTGACCCAGGTCAAGAAGGCCGGGGCGCTCGCGTTGATGGTGAACTACATCGGTCCCCCCGAACTTGACGATTTTAGCTTCGGTGGGGCGTGGGCCGTGGACAAGGACGGTGAGGTCCTGGCGAGCCTTCCCTTGGGGAGGGAGGGCATCCTGTACTGCGATCTCCCGGACGCGGAGAACCGGAAATCCTAGAGCACTCGGGCTGCCTGGTAGGCAGGGGTGTCTCCGGCACCGGTCCCGGCCTGGGGAAAGGCCGCCGCGAACAGGCTGCGCGTCGCACATAGGTTGCGACCTGACGTCGGACACAGGGTCCGACGCTACAAAATCGAGGTTCCGATAGGGGTAGGAGGAGCTGGTTGGGTTCCCAACCCCTCCCCCCTCCGAACCGGACGTGCGGATCTCCCGCATCCGGCTCTCCAGTCGGTGGTTCACCTCGTCG
>CAYSZC010000209.1:0-2241 GCA_964435345.1 uncultured Thermotogaceae bacterium | reverse complement strand
CGTCTGCCCTCGACCCCGCCGCGGCCCAACTCGCCCAGGGACGGTGGGCGCTCCTATGCGTGATCCTCCTCGACGGCCGTCCCCTGGGCCGCCTCGACTGGCCGTTCACCGAGGACGAACTTGTTCGGGGTCTTCAGGAGCTGGCGGCCGCGCCGCGAGAGGGACCGTGGCAACTTCTCGGGGCCAGGGTCTCGTTGGGCGAGGCCCGTACGTTCGCGGGCGAACACGTCAACCTCGATGATCTCCCCCGACCTCTTCTTGTCCTGTTCTTCAATCCGCTCTGCCCGCCCTGCTGGGATGCCTTGCCGGGGCTCGTCGAGATCAGTGCAGAGATCGAGGTTGTGCTGGCTGTGAGGGCGGCCCACGCGCTCACCGAGCGCGATCGGGTGCGGCTGCGAGAGATGGGCCTGCGGGCAGTACGGGACGACGGGGCGCTCGCAGAGAGGCTCGCCGCCCGCGTCACCCCGACGTACGCGAGCCTCGACCAAGAGGGGGGCGATCTGCTGGGTGCACGAGGGCTTTGTCGAACAGGAAGTGCTTCGCAGGGCGCTCGCCGTCGCGAGCGAGGGCAGAACCGTTGAGTGAGAGACTGCAAGGAGGCGATCGCGTGGTGAAGAGAGAGCAGCGATGCCACTGGCGTAGGCTCTGGCGCGGTGCGGGGTGGGCGATCAGCTGGGTCCTGACGGCAGGGGTATTGTTGGTGTTTGCTTACCGAGCCCGGGAGGGCGTCATCGGGGTGTGGACTATCTTCCTTTGGGTGCCGGTCATCGTCAGCTACGGCGTCGTGTTCCTCCTCGACGTCTTGATGTTGGTGGCCCAGCGGGGTTCCCCGAGCTTCAGGAAGGGCCTAGGGCGCCTGGTGGCGGAGGTGGTGCTCGGTGGTACAGCAGTAGGGGCCGCGGCGGCGCTGGTCTTCGCCGCTCCCCCGCTGCCGGGCCTCGAATCGTTCGCCACCGGCGTCGGGGGCGCCGCGCTCCTGGCGTTCGTAGGGGCCATCGTAGGGGCCATGTTCGTCGCCTCCGTGGTGTGGGGATGG
This sequence comes from uncultured Thermotogaceae bacterium, assembly GCA_964435345.1. Lineage (GTDB taxonomy): Bacteria > Bipolaricaulota > Bipolaricaulia > Bipolaricaulales > Bipolaricaulaceae > Bipolaricaulis. The sequence continues at coordinate 1,205 of CAYSZC010000209.1, read as the reverse complement.
ATCCGGATCCGTCGGACCAAGGCGCTGCGGGAGGGTGGAACCGTTGAGTGAGAGACTCCAAGGAGGTGCGTGATGATGACGAGAGGCATGCGCAAGACGATAGGTATCGCGTTGAGTGTGGGATTTGTGGTGAGCGCAGCAGGCCTCTATGCTCAAGCGTCGCAGCAGTGGACCAGGGGGGCGTGCCCTCCCGGAGACCCGTTCTCGTATTGCTTGGTCTACGAGGGGTCGGGCACGTGGACGTTCCTTGCGCAAAGCTGGACGGCCTTGGGGATCCTGGTGCATCCTGGGCTGATCGAGATCCGCGACCCGTACACGGGCCACATCGCCGGGCGGATCCACGCGCCTGGAACGCGACGTTTCACCGGTTTGCCCGCGTTCAGTCCCGATGGCCGGCTCTTGGTTACACCCGTTGAGGATGGCGCCGTGGTGTGGGAGGTCGAAAGCGGGCGCGAGTTGCGGACACTGCCAGGGCGCGGCAGCGCCGCGTTCGGGCCCGATGGGAAGGTTCTTGCCTACCTTGGTCCGGAAGGCGAGGTCGTGGTATCGGACATGGAAACGGGGCGAGAAATCCTCGCGTTGCGGGAGTTCCAGCCGTACGAGAGAGTAGGCATCATCGGGTTTAGTCCCGATGGGCAGTGGTTGGTGGCAGCGATTCCATGTGGGGTGAGCATGGGCTCAGGGCAGCAGATCACCATGGCGTCCGTGGTGTGGGACATGACCACCGGCCACGTGGCGCGGGTGTTCCCGGGGTTGGTGGGCTTCCTTCCCGATGGTCAGCTCCTGGTCAGGGACTCTGCAGGCGTGTTGCCCATCCTGAAACTGTGGGATGGGCCCCGTGGGGCGCAGCCGAGAGTGCTCCGGCTCCCGCTTCAGGCTAGAGTCCTGGGCGTATCGCCGGATGGGAGGTACTTCGCACTTGGTCGCGCCGACGGGACGATTCTGTTTTGGGAGCTTGGCGCCGAACAAGAGGTGGCCCTGTTGGACCTCAAGGCCGCGTTGGAGGTCGGGCCAGAGGTGGAGTTCCGTGTCGCCGAGGTGTCGTTCAGCCCGGACGGGGAGCACCTGCTCACTGTCGTGTGGACGCCGTCGGTAGGGAAACTTCAGATCCACCTATGGCACGTCGGTAGCTTGCTGAGATAGGGGCTTGGGGGGGGGTAGAGTCCTGGGACGTGGTGCAGATCCGGTGGCGTGAGGTCGCTCGG
>CAYSZC010000208.1:0-2243 GCA_964435345.1 uncultured Thermotogaceae bacterium | reverse complement strand
GTTCCCACACGGGCTGCTAGCTCGGTTCGTCGAACAGCGTCCGGCGACCGGGGCGCTCGTCGCTGGGAGCGGCGGAAACAGGTTCTGGTTCCTCAACGGGCGCACGTCGGGGAAGCTCGGCCACGTCTTCACTACAGAACGGAACGTAGGGGCAGTACCGGCACTGGTCGTAGTCCCAATCCCGCTTCTCTTCCTGACCAGGAAGCGGGGGCAAGCGGCCCTCGACGAAGATCGTCTGCCGCAATCGCTCGAACGCGCGGAGGACCCGATCCACTTCCGCCCGATCCAGCGGCACCACGAACTCCTTGAGCTCCTGGGTGGCCTTGTTCTCGGCAAGGATGACCCCTTGCGGGATCCCGAAATAGTGTAGGTAGAGCAGGAGTTGCAGGTAGTGGTCGCGTCGGGGCCCGGAGGTCATCTGATCGAAGCTGTAGGGGTGGGCGGTCTTCATCTCCACGACATAGTTCTTCCCGTCCAACGAGACGATCACGTCGCAGCGCCCGTGGAACAGCGACCCGGGGGGCATCGGCACCTCGGCCGCGACCACGATCCCCATCCCGAACAGGGCTTGCGCGAGCCGCTTGTGGGCATCGTCGCCGACGGCGAGCTTACGGGCGGTGAGACCGTCGAGTGGAGGTCGGGGAAAACCCTTCGCCGAGTAGTAGATCTGGCGTGGGCACTTCCCAGCCTCGCTGACGTAGAAGTAGTCGCGCGGGCGGTTTCGCTCTTCGCGCTGGAAGAACTGATCGAGCCGTTCGGCGAGCATGGCCCGCGAGTCTAACCTGATCCAGACAGATGGGCAACGAGCGTGACGGCCATCACAGACTGTCGAGCACGTCGAGAACATCGAGCTCGGCCACCCGCGCCGGGACCCCGAGGAGGGAGGCGAGGTTGGGCTGGGTGGCGCCCTCGTCGCCGGAGATGAGCTCCTTCACGTACAGGCCGCCCCCGCAGAGGATCTCCACTTCGGCCTCGGTGGGGGATACGAGCCGTCCGGTGACCTCGTGGACAGACCGCCGGCGGACGAGATCGGCCCGGCGGTGGCGGACCCGCACCGGGGTGCGCTGCTCGATCTCCCCCACCAGGGCTTCCAGGGCTCGCGCGAACGCCGCGTCGTCCACGGCCTGGCCGAACTCGACCCGCGCCCGGTACCGCTTGTCGGCGTGCTCTTCCTTCACTTGCGCCACGAGGTCCGCCGTGCCCGGTCGGAGATCGAGGATCTCGATCGCCCCGCGGGCCGCGGCGTTGACCTTGTGGGCGATGTCACCGAGATCCAGTGTTCGTGCCTTGGGTTCCGCGATCTCCAGGACGAACGGCCGCCCGCGGCCGAGCATCCGCGCGTCAATGTCCTCCCGCCCGGCGCCGTGGAGGTGCCCGCCCGTTCCGCCCGCCGTCGCCACAAACGCCGGCAGCACGAGTTCCTCCACCGACGTCGGGTACTGTTTCCCGGTCCCGCCGCACCGCTCGCACCCGCGGCCACGGCAGGCTCGACACGGCCAATGGGTCTGGGGAATCCCTCGGGCGAGTTTCCGGTAGCGGCCGTAGAAGAAGACCGGGGCGACCGCCAGGGCGATCGCGCCCGTGTCGAGGTCCACCGTGAACCGCACGTCGGGCCGCGCGAAATCCACCGTTGCCGCCTGGCCACGCTCGGCGAGGATCCACTCGAACGCCTTTCCCAGCTCCCGGTTCACATCGCGCTTGAGCGGCTCGGACCACGGGGAGGGAAACCGTTCATCCAGGAACTCCTCGACCGCTTCCTGGCGCGGGGAGAGGTGAACGCCGAACAGGAACGTGGCGAACTCGCGGTCGTGCACCATATCCACCGCTTCCTTGGCCCACGTCTCAACCCGCTCGAACAACCCCTGGCAGACCCAGCATCTATCGGGCAGGGCAGGAGCGCCCGAGCCGGATCCAGCGGCCCGCAAGGACTGGCCCCGGCTGACGTTGCCCAGGCCAGTCCCGACCTGGGCGAATCGGCGGCCAAGGCACCGGTCGCAAATCGGCCCGGCGGAGGCGAGGGCGGCGGCCAGTTCGATCGGGTCCACAGCGGGGCATTATAGACCAGGGTTGCCAGCCAGTCAGTGCTGGGGAGGCTCGGGTTCCTGGCCCGGCTGACCCGTGGATGCGCCCTCGAATGCAGCAACAGACAGGGCCTTCCTCCCACGAAACCGGATCCCTTTCAGGGGCGGTTGGGCTTTTCTACGTTGATGGGCCACCCTGCCAGTCACTCTACCTCTTTGACC
>CAYSZC010000207.1:0-2264 GCA_964435345.1 uncultured Thermotogaceae bacterium | reverse complement strand
CGAACGAACGTTCGCCTGGGTCGGGAACTTCCGGCGCTTGCGGATGCGCTACGAGAGACTGCTGTGTACGCTGCGTTCCTCACCGTGGCATGCCCCCTCACCTGCTTGAGGATGGTTACGAAATGACTTCTAGCCATGGCAAGATCCTCCACGATCTGGATCCACACTTGCCACCGAGGGCGCGGCGCGTCTGGGCCTTCCAGGCGCCGCCTCGCTGCAAAGAGAGGAACGGCCCGCGCTGAGCACGGGCCGTTCCGTCGGGAAACTACGTCGTACACCTCTCTTGGGCCAAACTCCCACCTCCTTGTCTTGTCCCAGCATTGGGCTGGGAGGATGGGCGCCTAGGCGAGGGTAGTTTAGCACGTCCGACGAGGGCGAACAAGGACACGTGTCGCGCGTGCCGAACGAGGAGGGCGCCCCCGGCGCCGACGTTCCGCGTTTCCCCCAAGACCGGCGAACTGCCCATCCTCGTGACGTGGGATGCCTCCGACTCGCTCGCGAGAGCGGGGAACATCGTCGAGTACCTCTGCTATGGGTTCAGCCGTCCGCTGAACGTGCTGCGGTGGGAGATCAGGGCCGCTTACTATGGATCGCCGATCGAGGGGTTCGTCCGCAACGAGAGGGCGGACTTGCGCGTGACGCACGGGCAGGTGTTGGCCCGGTTCTACCGGGAACCGGATCACGTGCCCGTGGGTCAGGCGCCGACGGAGATCGGGAACGTCCGGCCGGGGACAGAGCGGCTGTTCCTGATCCAGACCGCCCTTCGCGTGGCAGTTCGACTGGACCGATCTCCGCACCGAGGCCTTCACCGCGCAGCCCTGAGCCCGCGCGGGCCCAGGGCCTAGACGGCGCAGGCGCACGTGCGGCCTCGCGCTACCGCGGCACGGGTCCCGTGGCCTCGAGCGCGGCGATCCGGTCCGCTATGCCCTCGTCCTCGCCGAGCTCGGCCAGGGCCTGGCGGTAGGCGGCAATGGCGGCGACGCGGGCCTCCTCGATCGTGGCATCCAGCGCCGCGATGCGCGCGGTCCGTTCCGGGGTGTCGGGCTCCTCCTCCAACCGCGCCTTCTCCTCCTGGGCGGTCGTTATCTTCTCCTCGTAGGCCGAGCCGATGAGGAACGATAGGTACGGCTCCTCGACCTTCCCCTCGTCCCGGATCCTCTTGAACGCGGCGATGCCGAGATCTATGTCTTGGCTCTTCTTGCGCATCGCGTCGAGAAGAGGGTCAAGGATGACGACCGCCGCTGCCTCCCTCGCGCCCGCCAGCCAGGCGTCGAACCTCTCCCCGACGATCTCCGCCTTGGCGTCGGCCCGGACCCGATCCGCCACTTCCTCGAACGTGGGCTGGGTGGCCTCGCGGCGGTTCGTGAGGAGGATGATGTGGAACCCGAACTGGCTCTGGACGATGCCGCTCCTCTCCCCGACCTGGAGGGCGAACGCGGCCTCCTCGAACTCCGGGACCATCCTTCCCCGGCCGAACCACCCCAGCCGTCCGCCCTGGGCGCCGCTGCCGGGGTCCGTGGAGCGCGCGCGGGCGAGCTCGGCGAAGTCGGCCCCAGCTTCGAGTTCGGCCAGGATCTCCTTCGCTTCGTCCTCGGTCTCGACGAGGATGTGGGACGCCTCGACCTGTTCTTCTGTCCCGTAGTCGGCGCGGTTGTGCTCGAAGTACGTGCGCAGCTCGTCCTCGGTCAGATCAATGGGACCAGCGATCGCCTCCTGAACGGCCTGGTACAGAAGCTGTTCGGCGACCTGTTGCCGTGCTTCCTGCTTGAACGCGGCCAGCGTCGTGCCTCGGGCCTGGAAGTAGGAGGCCAGCTGCTGCTCAGTGATTCCTTCGTTGTCCAGCATCGCCTGGTACTGTCTCTGAAACTCGGCGTCGAGCGCTTCCGGGGAGACGACGATGCCGCGCCGCTCCGCTTCCCCTTCCACCAGGCCTTGCGTGAGGAGGACGTCCAGGGCGGCGAGTTCGAGCTGGAGCTCGAACAACCGCCCCCGCGCGCCGGTGAGGAAGAGCCGGATGTCCAACCCAAACTGGGCGTACATCCGGGCGTAGTAGTTGAGGACGGAGGCCTTCATGTCGTCGAACGCCTCGCGGTCGAGCGGGCGTCCGTTCACCGTGGCGACGGGGCCGGTGGCGACAGCGGGCGGAACCGGTGCCGGCGTGGCGGGGATCGCGGTCACGGTCAGCACGGCCGGGTTCGATGTCGCGCGTCCGCAGGCGTTCGTAATCACCACCGTGTAGCTCCCGGCGTCACCGGCAGTCGCCG
>CAYSZC010000206.1:0-2271 GCA_964435345.1 uncultured Thermotogaceae bacterium | reverse complement strand
TCGCCGGGCGGAGGTGACGCGCGATGCCTATGCGGGTGAACATCCACGAAGCGAAAACTCATCTCTCCAAGCTTCTCGCTCGCGTGGCGGGGGGCGAGGAGGTCATCATCGCCAAGGCGGGCCGGCCCGTCGCTCGGCTCGTCCCGGTGGGCGACCGGCCGACGCGGCGTGTTCCAGGAACTGCCAAGGGCCGGGTGACGATCGCACCTGACTTCGATGCCCCTCTTCCGGAAGCCGTCCTGGAGGGATTCGAGGGATGAGGGTTCTTCTGGATACGCACGCCTTCCTGTGGTGGACGGCCGACGATCCCCGGTTGTCGAGGAAAGCCCGGAGGATCATGGCCGACGGACGCAACGAGCTCTACCTGAGCGCAGCCAGCGGTTGGGAAATGGCAATCAAAGCCAGACTGGGCAGGCTACAGGTAGGGGAAGACTTGGAACAGTTCGTGCGCGAGCAGATGGCCCTCAACGGGATCGATGGCCTACCAATCTATATGAACCACGCGCTGCATGCATACGTCCTCCCCGATCACCACGGGGATCCGTTTGACCGCCTGTTGGTGGCTCAGGCTCTCGTGGAGGGCCTTCCTATCTTGACGGGGGATCCTCAGATCGCCCGGTACGCGGTGGAGACGGTCTGGTGAATCAGCAGGCCGACCCAGGCCCGCACATGCCCGCATGCCCGATGCGGCTCAAACCCCACGCCGCTCATGCCGCTACAACACGGAACACAGGCGCCCGGGGCTTGGCTACCGGTCGCCTGCGGAGTGCCTTACGGCGCCGGGGATCCACCCGAGGGTCTTAATCGTTATCGGCCCTCCAAGTGGTTCCGTTTCAGGGGCGCAGGTCCGTGCGGTTGCGGATCTTCTGCTGTAGCTCGTCCTTGAACCCCATCATCCCTCCTTCGCCAACTCGCTCGCGATCCCAGCCACGAGCGCCTGAAGGGCCGACTCGTCGGGGCCCTCGGCCATGATCCGGATGAGCGGCTGGGTTCCCGAAGGTCGAACGAGCAGGCGGCCGGTCCCGTCGAGCTTGGCCTGCGCGGCCTGGATCGCTGCGTTGACCCGGGGGTCGGCCATCACGGACTCGCGATCCCGCACTGGCAGGTCCACCCGCACCTGGGGGTATACGGGCACGGGAGCCACGAGGGACGCGAGGTCGGTCCCAGCTCGGTCTAGCGCCCGGAGGACGAGAAGGGCGCTGAGGATCCCATCGCCCGTCGCGGCGTGGCGGCGGAAGATGACGTGGCCGGACGGCTCGCCGCCGAGGTCTATCCCGTGTTCGCGCATCGCCCAAGCGACATGGCGGTCCCCCACGTCCACCCGCACCACGCGGAACCCGTGCCGGGCCAGGTGCTGCTCGGCGCCGAGGTTGGCAAGGATGGTGAACACCACCTCCGGGAATGAAAGTTCGTTCCACTGCCACAGAAGGGGAGCGAGGCCGGCCATCAGCCGATCGCCTTCGACCACGTTGCCCCCGCTGTCCACGAACAGGGCGCGGTCGCCGTCGCCGTCGAACGCGACCCCGAGATCGGCCCGGCGGGCGGGGACCTCGCGAGCCAGCGTCTCGATCGCCGCGGCGCCGGTGGCGTTGATCCACGCCCCGTCGGGCTCGCCTCCGATGACGGTTAGCTCGGCCCCGAGGGCCGCGAACACGTCCGGCGCGACGACGGCCGTGGCCCCGTGGGCGCAGTCGAGGACGACCCTCGCCCCGGACAGGGAAAGCCCCGCAACCTGCCCCAACAGGAACGACACGTACCGCTCTTTCCCCTCGGGCCGCTGTGTTACCCCACCCAACCGGGCGCACTCACGGTTGGCTTCGAGCAGGGACTCGATCCGCTCCTCGTCCTCGACCGGGAGCTTGAGACCCTCCCGGCCGTAGAGCTTGATCCCGTTGTCCGGGGGCGGGTTGTGGGATGCGGAGATGACCGCGCCCAGGCCGTACCTGAGCCAGGGCACGAGGTGGGACACGGCCGGCGAGGGAAGGACCCCGGCTAGGTCTACATCACACCCGGCGTCGGCGAACCCGGCGGCGCACGCCGCAGCCAGCGCCGGCCCGGACACTCGGGTGTCCTGGGCCAGGAGGACTTTGCCCGCCCGAAACGCGACGCCTACGGCGCGGGACAGCTTGAACACGAGCTCGGCGGTGAGCTCGGTCCCCGCCACCCCCCGCACCCCGTCCGTCCCGAAGTACCGCGGCATCGTCTACGCGCTCCCTGGCCGGCGTCCAAGATGGGACCTGCGCCCCTGAAACGGAACCACTTGGAGGGCCG
>CAYSZC010000205.1:0-2275 GCA_964435345.1 uncultured Thermotogaceae bacterium | reverse complement strand
GGGACCGTCGCGCTACAATGCACAGCGGCGCAGCAGCGCGCTGAGGGTGCCGGACGTCGGAGGAGTTCCGGGACGGTGTGAGAATCCCGCTTCCGAAACGCGGACAGCCTTCTACGCACCATCGAGGGAGGGAGAGGGATCGGAAGAAGCGAGGCAAGGCCAACGCGCCGAGCGTCGGCTTCTCGGTGATCTGGCTTCGGGGGCATACCCGGGGAGAGAAGCGGCCAGAGAAGCAAGGAGGCGACAGTGCTAGAGTTCGCTGTAGGTGCTGCCTTAGTGTCCGTTTTCGTGGCGTTCATCCTGCCGTCCATCAGGGTGATAGGACCGGATCAGGTCGGGCTCGTAATCAAGAGGTTCGGCCTGAAGAAGCTCACCGGGGACAACCCGATCGCGTTCAACGGAGAGGCCGGTTACCAAGCCGACCTGCTGAAGCCTGGATGGCGGTTCAAGTTCTGGGTCGTCTACAGCGTCACCAAGCATCCCATGGTCCAGATCCCGGCAGGGCAGATAGGTATCTTGATCGCTCAGGTCGGGATGCCGCTCGAAAGGGGGGCCAAGTCGGCCCGGTACAAGCGCGAATTCGGCGACTTCTCGGATCTCAGGACCTTCGTGCGGTTGGGGGGCGAGAAGGGCGTCCAGCGGCTCGTACTCCCTCCGGGGACCATGGCCATGGTTCATCCCGTGGCCTTCCTCGTCCTCACTAAGAACCGGGTCTATGGCGTGCCTATCTCGCCGGATCTCCAGAAAGAGAAGAACCTCGGGCCGCATACATGGGGCCTTGAACCCAAGGACCTGGAGGTCACGGTCATTGAGCCGGTTGTGACCAAGGGGAGGGACGGCAGCTCCGAGCGGATGGACGTTGTCGGCATCGTCGAGACGTTCGAAGGCCCTCCATTGGAGCCGGGGGACATCGCCTGCCGGCTCGGCGGGTTCGGCGACATCGCCAAGCTGGAGGAGAAAGGCACCAGTGACATTGACCTCGCGGATGCCATCCTGGACAGCAAGAACACCGTCCACAACAACTACCAGGACTACCAGGCCTTCCTCGACCATGGCGGACGGATCGGGATCCAGCATGATCCGCTTCTCTACGGCGCATTCAACCTCAACCCCTTCCTGGTCAGGGTTACGAGGGTTCCGATGCTCGTCATCGAGCAGGGCCAGGTCGCTGTCATCAAGGCCTACGTCGGGCTCGCGGCGCGGGACACATCCGGGACCGAGTTCGGATTCGGCACGCTGGTGAGGCCCGGCCACAGGGGGATATGGCGGGAGGCCCTGCGCACAGGGAAGTACGCCATCAACCCGCACTGCTACGACCACGAGATCATCCCTACTCACATCCTAACGCTCAACTGGGCCACGCAGACGTCGGATGCTCACAGGCTAGACGCCCACCTCTGTCAGATCGTGGCGAAGAGCCGCGAGGGTTTCATCTTCAGAATAGACCTGCAGGTGCAGATTCACATCCCGGACACGCAGGCCCCGCGCGTCATCTCGGCGGTCGGATCGATGGAAAACCTGGTTGACGAGGTGTTGCAGGCGGCCGTCGGTAACCACTTCCGCGACAAACTGCAGAGCATGCCGGCCGTCATGTTCATCGAGAGCCGCCAGCGAGTTCAGGAAGAAGCGTTCGAACACATCACCCGACAGCTGAAAGTCTACAACGTCGAGACGCGCGGCGTCTTCATCCAGGACGTCATCCTTCCCGAACAGCTCGTGGAAGTCCTGACGCAGCGGGAGATCGCGAACCAGCAGATTCAGACCTTCAAGAAGCAGGAGGAGGCCGAGACCGTCCGTATCCAGACCGAGATGCAGCGCGGCACAGCAGATCAGCAGGCCGAGCTTGCGCGGTCCACGGTCGGCATCGCGATTGCCGAGAACCTTGCCAACGCCCGTATCGCCGAAGCAAACGGTGAAGCCACGTACATCGAGCGGACGGGCGCCGCCATGGGCGCCGAAGTGAGGGCCATCGGTCTCGCCAGGGCCGAAGCCTACGCCAAGCAGGTTGAAGCCCTCGGTATGGACAACACCGCTCTGGTCAACGTCGTGACAGCGCTCGCGGGTAGCCAGCAGCCGTTCGTGCCCGAGGTGTACGTCGGCGGGGGCAGCGGCGGGGGGTCCATGGACGCCCTGTTCGCCACCCTCACCGGCCTGCTGCGAAGAGACAGTTTGGCCGGCGCGCTGGCGACGGGGGACGGCGGAAGCACCCACGGCGAGGGCGTTCAAGGCCCTGACGACAACCCAGTTAAGGTTCCAGAAGCGTAGCGCGCGGTCT
>CAYSZC010000204.1:0-2280 GCA_964435345.1 uncultured Thermotogaceae bacterium | reverse complement strand
GACATGCGCCCTGATCGTCCAGCAACCGAACGCGTTCGGGATTTTCGAGGACCTTACGAACCTCAAGGATCGTATCGGAGAGGCATTCCTGATCGCGTACGCGAACCCGATCGCTCTCGCCGTGGTCGAACCCCCGGGTTCATTCGGGGCCGACGTGGTGGTCGGGGAAGGCCAATCGTTGGGGAATCCGCTCGCGTTCGGGGGACCGCTCCTCGGGTTCTTCGCCACGCGGATGGAGCACCTGCGGCGGATGCCGGGCCGGGTGTCCGGCCAAACGCGCGATGTCGCGGGGGAGATTGGCTATGTGATGGCGTTCCAAACCCGGGAGCAGCACATCCGCCGGGAGGCGGCGACCTCGAACATTTGCACGAACTCCGCCCTCTGTGCCCTTGCTGCCACCGTGTACCTCGCTGCCCTGGGCCCGGATGGGTTACGGCAGGTGGCGCTCCTCTCGCTCGAGCGGGCCCATGCGCTTGCCCGCCGAATCACGGCCCTCCCCGGCTACTCCCTGGCGTTCGATGGGCCGTTCTTCCACGAGTTCGTCGTCCGTTGCGCGGATCCCCAGCGCGCGGTGGACCGCCTCCGGCGGGCGGGAATCGCCGTGCTCCCCCCGAGCTTCCTCGCCCCGACCGGGGTCCGGGACGGGTTCCTGGTGGCGGTCACGGAGAAGCGGACCGTCGAGGAACTGGAGCGGTTCGTCGCGGCGCTCGGAGGTGGGCAATGATGGGCACGATCTACGATCGTGGCGCCCCGGGCCGGCGGGCGGCTGCCCTGCCTGCCCTGACTCAGCCCGAAGAGCTGCTGCTGGCGCACATTCCGGCGGGGCTACGCCGCCGGGAGCGGCCTCGGTTGCCCGAGGTATCGCAGCCCGAGCTCGTGCGCCACTACACCGCGCTGTCGCGGATGAACTACGGGGTGGACACAGGGTTCTACCCGTTGGGGAGCTGCACGATGAAGCACAACCCCAAGCTGAACGAGGACCTCGCGCGCCATCCCGGGTTCGCCGACCTGCACCCCCTCCTCGCCGACGAGGAGTGCCAGGGTGCGCTCGCCCTTCTCTGGGAGATCGGCGAGCACCTGAAGGAGATCGCCGGGATGCCCGGGGTGACGCTCCAGCCGGCGGCCGGGGCCCACGGCGAGCTTACAGGGATGCTCCTCATCAAGAGGTACTTCGAGGAGCGCGGCGAGCTCGCGATGCGGACCAAGATCCTCCTCCCCGACTCCGCCCATGGCACCAACCCGGCCTCGGCGGCGATGGTGGGGTTCGCCGTGGCTGCGGTCCCCTCCGACCGTCGCGGGATGGTGGACCTCGAGGCGTTGAAGCGGGCCCTCGGGCCGGACGTGGCCGGGATCATGCTCACCGTGCCCAACACCTTGGGGATCTTCGAGGAGGACATCCTCGACATCGCCAGGCTCGTCCACGAGGCCGGGGGGTTGTGCTACTTCGACGGGGCCAACCTGAACGCCTATCTCGGACGGGCGCGGCCCGGGGACATGGGGGCGGACGTGTTTCACATCAACCTCCACAAGACGTTCGCCACCCCCCATGGCGGGGGCGGCCCTGGGGCCGGGCCGGTGACCGTGTCCGAACCTCTTGTCCCGTACCTTCCTGTGCCGGATGTCGTGCGGGAGGGGGCCGGGTTCAAGCTCGTGGGGGATCGGCCGAAGTCCGTCGGTCGGGTGCACCCCTACTTCGGCAACACCCTTGTGATCGCAAAGGCCCTGGCGTATCTCCTCGTCCTGGGGGACGAGGGGATGCGCGAGGCCTCGGCTGGCGCGGTGCTCGCCGCGAACTACCTCCGGGCCAAGCTCAAGGGCGCCTACAAGCTTCCCTACGATCGGCTCGCCAAGCACGAGTTCGTCCTGTCCGGGGAGGGCCTGGGGAACGGCGTGCGAACGGTGGACGTGGCGAAACGGCTGATGGACTACGGGTTCCACCCCCCAACGGTGTACTTCCCGTTGATCGTGAAGGAAGCCCTGATGATCGAACCCACGGAAACCGAGCCCAAGGAAGTGCTCGACGCGTTCGCCCAAGCGATGCTTGAGATCGCGGAGGAGGCCCGAGAGCGCCCCGAACTCCTGCGGGACGCGCCCCACACCACGCCGGTCCGCCGACTCGACGAGGCGCGCGCGGTACGAGAGCCCCGGCTCAGACTGAACCCATAGCAGGGTGTGTGGGAATTCGGGCCTGGGCTTCCGATGAGCCGAAATCCCCCCTCACCCCAACCCTCTCCCGCCCGGGGGAGAGGGAGCAACAGGGATGCGGGCTGGTCAGCCTCA
>CAYSZC010000203.1:0-2290 GCA_964435345.1 uncultured Thermotogaceae bacterium | reverse complement strand
GACCGCATCGGGGTAGCCCGGTGCGGACTCGTCTTCGCGAGGGGGGCCGCCGTAAGCGTAAAACCAGTCGGCAATGCGGCGGATGCGGTCAATAGCCCGCCGGGGCCTCGTGATGGCGTGACGCTCGCCCTGGTAAATCACTAACTGCACGGGGACACCCCGCTTTTTCAAGCTGACGTAGAGCTGTTCTGCTTGGCTGAGCGGGCACCTCCAGTCGAACTCCCCGGCGGTGATCAAGAGGGGAGTACGGATCCGGTCAACGGCCGACATGGGTGACATGCGCCGGTACTGCGACTCGTTGTGCCAGGGCATACCCAGGTCGTCCTGCCACCAGAGATGGCAATCGTCGGTGCCGAAGGCAGCCACGTAGTCCCACATCCCGTGTTCGGTGGCCGCGGCCCGGAAGGCGTCGGTGTGGCCCACCGCCCAGTTGGACATCACTCCTCCCTGCGAGAACCCGGTGCAGAAGAGTCGCTCGGGGTCCGCCCAGCCCCGCTCCAGGACCGCCCTGACCCCGCTCATGACGTCGTCGTGCTCCCGCGGTCCCCAGTCACCGCGGATCACCCGGCAAAACTCCTCCCCGTACGAGATCGAGCCCCGGTAATTGACCATGAGCACCAGGTACCCCATCCCCGCCCAGTACTGAACGTCGAAGCGAAAATCCGGGCTGTCGTACGACATGGGGCCTCCGTGGATGCTTACAAGGAGCGGGACCCGTCCACGGCCGGGCTCGAACCCCGGAGGAAAGGCGACCAGGGCCTCGATCTCCTGTCCCTCGCTGTTGGCAAAGGCGATCCGTTCGTAGCGGGCGGTGGCCCGCCCTGAGAGAAGGTCGGCGTTCAGGCGTGTCGCCTGCGAGGCGCGGTCGTCGGCATCGGGCCGGCCAAGGTCGGCGACGGGCAAGGCAAAAAGGTCCCCCCCGGTCTGGGGGCGGGCCAGGCCGAAGACCACCGTGCCCCCCGCAGCCGCAAGGCTGTCCCTCTGGATCGTGCACATGCGGTCGGCCACCGGGAAGACCACGCGTGGTGCCGCCTCGAGCGAAAGAAGGCCAAGACGGGTCTGCCCCCGGTCCCCCAGGGGAACCAGGAGTGATTTCTCGTCCAGCCAAACCGGCGCCCCCATCGCGGGGCGATCGAGGCCGTCGGTCAGCACCTTGACCGGGGTGCGGGTGAGGGGCACCGGGTAGACGCGGGCGCCCTCCGCCGGGTCTGGTTGCGCCTGGTCGGGGACCACTCCATCAAGCCGCGACCAGCCCCTGCCCACGCAGGCGGCCAGGTCCCTTACTTCCTCAGCGGTAGCGAGATCCACGCACAGGACATGCCTGATCCGGTATTGGTTTTCCGGCTCCTCCTGCGGCGACACGAAGGCCAGCCGCCGCCCGTCGGGAGACCACCGGGGCTGGCTGACGTCGAGGTCGCCGAAGGTCAGGCGCAGGACCCGGCAACCGTCGGGACTGATCGCCCAAAGATCACTGCGCCGGTTGGAGTCGGCGTGACCGGTGCGGTTAGAGACGAAGGCGATCCACTGCCCGTCGGGAGACCACCGTGGGAAAGTTTCGTCGCAGGGGCCGGAGGTGAGCTGCCTCACCTGGCGGCTGACCACGTCCACCAGGAAGAGGTGAGTGCGAACGTTGTCCAGGTAGCCACGCTCGTCATGCTTGTGCTGGACGCGGTCAATGACGAGGGGGCCCTTGTCCTTGAACTCGCCCTTGCCGCGAATGCTCTTGAGGTAAGCCGTTTGCCGGGGGTCAGGGTCTCGGGAGGCGAACACGATGCTGGTTGCATCGGGCGACCAGTCAAAATCGCCCACGCCTTCCTCCCGCGAGGTGAGCTGGCGGGGCTCCCCGCCGAGTACCAGATCCAGAACCCAAAGCTGCGGTCGGGGCTCGTCGCCCGGGCCCTTGCGGTCCTGGCCCAAACCCCCTTCGGGCCTGTCCTCCTCGATCTTGTGCTCGGCCACCTCCGGTTCGTCGGGCCGGTTCGAGAGGAAGGCCAGGTAGCGCCCATCCCGGGACCACCTCGGGGCCCGGTCGCGGGCGTTACCTCGGGTCAGGCGGTGAAATGTGCCTTCGCCGGAGGTGTCCACAAGGTAGAGGCTGCTTGAGCGGTCGTTTTCCTTCCGCCGGTAACCCTGGACGACCAAGGCCACCCGACGCCCGTCAGGCGACACCTCGGGCTGGCTTAGCTCTCGCCAGCGGTAAAGGTCGGCCAGTTGCAAGCGTTCGCCGATGGCTGGACCGTTGCTCGAAACGGTAGCGATCATGCCGCCACCGCCGATTCCTGCTTCACCG
>CAYSZC010000202.1:0-2324 GCA_964435345.1 uncultured Thermotogaceae bacterium | reverse complement strand
GTCGCGGTGGTCCGAAGACAAGAGCAAGCGATGTTCACACAGGCTGGCCGTTCGGTATTCCTCTCGATGGTCAAGGAGGTTGCGATGCGTGTAGCCAAGAGCGTGATCGAGCTCATCGGGGACACCCCGCTGGTGCGCCTCGGTCGGATCGGGCGAGACGTCCCGGCGAGGATCCTGGGGAAGCTCGAGATGAGGAACCCGCTGGGCAGCGTCAAGGACCGGATCGCGTGGGCGATGATCCGCGACGCCGAGGAGCGCGGGGCTCTGCGCGCCGGGGGGGTGGTGGTCGAGCCGACCTCGGGGAACACCGGGATCGGGCTGGCGTTCGTGTGCGCAATCCGTGGGTACCGCCTGATCCTGACCATGCCGGAGACGATGTCCGCCGAGCGGCGGGCGATCCTCGCCGCGCTCGGGGCGGAGGTGGTCCTCACCCCAGGGGCAGAGGGGATGGCCGGGGCGGTGCGGAGGGCCCACGAGCTGGCGAGGGAACTCGGGGCATTCATGCCCCAGCAGTTCGAGAACCCGGCCAACCCCCGTGTCCACGAACTGACGACCGCCGAGGAGATCTGGCGGGATACGGACGGCGAGGTGGACATCTTCGTCGCCGGGGTGGGGACCGGGGGGACGATCACCGGGGTCGGGCGGGTCC
This sequence comes from uncultured Thermotogaceae bacterium, assembly GCA_964435345.1. Taxonomy (GTDB): domain Bacteria; phylum Bipolaricaulota; class Bipolaricaulia; order Bipolaricaulales; family Bipolaricaulaceae; genus Bipolaricaulis. The sequence goes on along the minus strand of CAYSZC010000202.1, from coordinate 1,675 downwards.
TCAAGCGCCGCAAGCCGGGGGCGTACGTCGTGGGGGTGGAGCCGGCGGCATCGCCGGTCCTATCCGGTGGGGCGCCGGGCCGTCATCGGATCCAAGGGATCGGGGCCGGGTTTGTGCCGGCGATCCTCGACCGCGCGGTGATTGACGAGATCCTCGCCGTGACCGAGGACGAGGCGGAGGGGATGGCGCGGCGGCTGGCCCGCGAGGAGGGGATTTTTTCCGGGATCTCCTCCGGGGCGGCGCTGGCCGCGGCGCTGCGCGTCGCCGCCCGGCCGGGGTCCGCCGGGAAGACCCTCGTCGTGGTCCTTCCCGACACCGGGGAACGGTACCTGTCTACCGCCTTGTTCAAGAGCCAAGGGGGAGAGGATGTTTAGGAGAATCCGAGAGGACATCGCGGCGATGCGCGCCCGCGACCCGGCGGTGCAAAGCGCGGCGGAAATGTTCCTCTGCTACCCCGGGCTCCACGCGGTGTGGCTGCACCGGGTGAGCCACTGGCTATGGCGGCACAGGTTGCGGCTCCTGGCACGCCTGTTCGCTCACGGCGTACGGGCGGTGACCGGCGTGGAGATCCACCCCGGGGCGCGGCTCGGGCGGCGGGTGACGATTGACCACGGGATGGGGGTGGTCATCGGGGAGACCGCGGAGGTCGGGGACGACGTTCACCTGTACTCGGGGGTAATCCTGGGAGGCCTCTCCCGAAAGCCCGTGAAGCGCCATCCCACGGTCGAGGACGGGGTGATGATCGGGGCCGGGGCGGTGCTGCTGGGGCCGATCCGGGTGGGGAAAGGGGCGCGGGTCGGGGCCGGCGCCATCGTGCGGACCGATGTTCCGGCGGGAGCGGTGGTCGTGGCACCGAGCCCGGTGGTTCAGCTTCCGTCCCCAGAAGGGAGTGCCGGAGCTCCCCATCCGAGCGGCCTCACCCCTGGTACAGCCACCGATAGATCAGCCACGAGTTCAGGACCTTGGCCAGGTACTCCCGCGTCTCGGTGAAGCGGAGGGCGGCAGGGAGGTCACCCGGGCTCGCGATCCCACCGCTTGTCCACCGCCGGAGGTTCCCCTGCCCCCCGTTGTAGGCGGCCACCGCCTTGGCGGTGTCCCCCCCGAACTGATCGAGGAGGTGCGACAGATACCACGTCCCGAGCCGGATGTTGAAGTCTGGGGAGAACAGATCGCTCTCCCGGTACGGGATCTTGAGCTTCTCCTCGGCGATCCAGCGGGCGGTGGACGGCAGGAGCTGCATCAGGCCACGGGCGTCGGAGGAGGACACGGCGGTGTGCAAGAATCCGCTCTCCTCGCGCATCACGGCGAGGACGAGATAGGGGTCCACCCCGTAGGCGCTCGACCAGCGGAGGACGGTGTCCCACCACGCCAACGGGTACGCGAGCCGATATGCACGGGAGCAGGCCAGGACAGAGAGGACCGGCGACCCGATCCGAAACGCGTTGCGCCAGTCATCCTGGGACGCGTGCCACTCCCCGACCGCGATCCTCTCCGCGGCAGATCCCCGAGTGGAGGCGATCCCCAGTTCCACCTCGGCCCACCGCCGCCCGTCCCCGCCGGGGACTTCCAGAAGGGCGTTGGCCATGACGACCGCGGGGGAGGAGACCGGCGCCGGGTCTGCGACGCGGGTAGGGGCGGGGTGCGGGAGTCCCAGGATCCAGGCGAAGGCCGGCGA
>CAYSZC010000201.1:0-2332 GCA_964435345.1 uncultured Thermotogaceae bacterium | reverse complement strand
GAGCCCGTCCACGCGGACCGCGGTCATCCCGGGTACCTGTTCACCGTATCCGGAATCCACCGCAGAGACGCCGAGTTCGCAGAGAAACCGCTTCTTGGGGGGAACCCGGAACCACCCGGCCACTCCCTGAGGAAGCCAGGAGGTTGGGAACCCAGGTGTGAAATCCCGGATTCTCTGAGATTGCCCCGGATCGCTCTTTCCTGAATTCCTGGTCTCCTCATCAGATCAGGGGTCCTCTGCGTTCTCTGCGTCTCAGCGGTAAACGAACACGTCATCCCAACGAACCCTGTCCGAGGAGGCCGGCGAGCACCGGGGGGAGGGTCACCGTCCCGTTCTGCCGCTGGTTCTGTTCCAGGATCGCGGCGAACAGGCGCGACGTGGCGAGGCCGGACCCGTTGAGGGTGTGCATGAACCGTGGTTTCCCCCCGTCCTCCGGCCGGTACCGGATGTTCCCGCGCCGCGCCTGGTAGTCCTCACAGTTCGAGCACGAGGAGACCTCGTAGTATCGGTTCTGGCCGGGGAGCCACACCTCGAGGTCCACCGTCTTCGCCGCTTGCTGTCCCATGTCCTGCGCGACGAGGAGGGCCACCCGGTAGTGTAGGCCGAGCTGCCTCAGAATGGCCTCCGCATGGCCGACGAGTTCGTCCAGCGCGTCGTAAGAACTCTCCGGCGTCGTGTACTGGAAAAGCTCGACCTTGTTGAACTGGTGGACGCGGATTAGCCCCCGCTGCTCTTCGCCGTACGTGCCCGCCTCGCGACGGAAGCAAGGCGTGTACCCGACGTAGCGCAGCGGGAGGGCCTCTTCGGCGAGGATCTCGTCCCGGTGCAGGTTCACGAGGAGCGCCTCCGCGGTCGGGTTGAGGAATAGCTCGTCCTCGGGGCAGCCGTAGACCTCGTCCGTGAACTTCGGGAACTGGCCGGAGGTGACGAACGAGGCGCGGTTGGCGAGGATCGGGGGGAGGATGGCCCGGTATCCGTGGTCGCGCACGTGAAGGTCGAACATCCAGCGGATGAGGGCGAGCTCGAGGCGGGCGCCATCTCCGGCGTACAGCGGGAACCGAGCCCCGGTGATCTTCGCCGCCCGTTCCATGTCCAGGAGCCCCAGGTCTTCGGCCAGAGCAAGGTGATGCTTGGGAGGGAAGTCAAACGTGGGCGGCTCGCCCGAAGTGCGCAGGATGATCTTCTCGTCCTTGGTTCCGACGGGGACCGAATCGTGGGGGATGTTGGGGAGGGCCAGCAACTCATCCTCGATCCTTCGTTCGACCTCCGCGAGGCGGGCTTCAACCGCCTTGCGTTCGGTGGCGACCTCGCGCATCTTGGCCAAGAGCGCGTCGCGCTCTGCATGGCGACCGTCCCGACCGAGGGCAGCGACCTGTTCCGAGGCCTCGTTCTGCCGGCGGCGGAGATCCTCCGCTCTTTCACGGAGCCCCCGGCGCTCCTCGTCCACGGCGAGGAGCGGGGCGAGGTCGAGCGTGGGGTCGCGGCGGCGGAGGCGGGCCATTACCCCGTCTGGATCGCTGCGGATAAGCCGTAGATCGAGCATGGTGCGGGAAGTGTATCCCCGCTCCGAAGGCAGTCCACGCGGGGGGCCGGCTGGCAGGGACCCTCCCCGTCGCGCACACGCTGCGACGCCAAGGAATACCCTGGTTTCGTAGAACCAGTTTCACAACGGCCGCGAGGCATGGCAGCAGCCCCCTGGTGTAAGAGCGCGAAGCAGACCATGAACTGCCGAGTCTTCTCTATCACCGGGCCACTCTACCCCTCCTCCAACACCCCACCAACATACAAGGACACAAAGGCACGAAGGGATGCGGGTTTCAAGCTCCGAGATTCGTCCGCTTTCCGCGGGCCCAGAGGCGGCAGGGGGCTGTGAGGAAGCCTCCGGCTCCTCAAGAATCCGGGTTCTTGGAGGTCCGGGCGCCTTTGTGTTGCGGTTGTGGCCCGCTTCGCCCCGGTGTGCTAGACTAAAGGCAGAAAGGGATCAAGGCATGAGCCCGCTCAAGGAACGCGCCAAGCAACTGATCGAGCAGATGCCTGATGAAGCGGTCGCCAGGCTGATCGAGGATTTGGAGGATGCCCTAGAGCTGAGGCAAGCGCTTGCAGAAGAGGGCGATGCTCCCGGAGTGCCCCTGGAGGAGTTCGTCAAGCAGCTCCAGGCCGAGGGCAAGCTCCCCTGAATGAGCTATGCCCTCATCGTCAAACCCACAGCGCAGCGACAGATCCGTGGGTTGGACTCAAGCGTGATCGAGCGGATCACCCGAAAGCTCCAGCAGCTCCAGCCCGAGTTTGGAAGATCTCGGCACATGATCGCCCGCAGATGCAGTAACCACGC
>CAYSZC010000200.1:0-2361 GCA_964435345.1 uncultured Thermotogaceae bacterium | reverse complement strand
CACGGGCTGTTAGGACCCCGGTTCCCAAGGGCTTCAATGCTTCTCCTATTCGATCGTGCTCTTCTTCGTGTCCTTTGTGTTCTTCGTGTCCTTTGTGGTGAAGTGCGGGGCGGTCCCAGGTTGTGAAGTACGGTTCAGAAGGATTCTTCGCGTCACGCATCACACATCCCGTGTCCCGAGTCCGTTCTCTGCGATCTCGGCGTTCTCGGCGGTGAGATACGTTGCCCACGCTCACTCCACGTTCCGGGCCTGTTCCCGGATCCGTTCCACCGCGAGGCGTATCCCCAGGGCCACCTGGGCCAGCTCCGCCGACCGCGCCTTGGCCCCCAGCGTTCCCGCCTCGCGCCCCATCTCCTGGGCCAGGAACTCGATCTCCCGCCCCATTGGAAGGTCGGAGCCGAGGAGCTCCGTGAACCGGGCGAGGTGGCTCCGGAATCTATCCAACTCCTCGCGGACATCGCTCCGCTCCGCCCACAGGACGAGTTCGGTCGCCACCCGGGCCGGATCCGCCTCGATCCCGAGTTCCTCGATCCGTGCCGAGATTCGCTCTCGTGCTTCGGCGATCGCCTTCGGGGCAAGGCGCTCCGCCTCCGCGACCGCGGTGCGGAGGAGATCGGCTTCTCGGGCGAGGACGGTCCGCAGGTTCTCCCCTTCGCTCGCCCGCGCCGCGGCCACGGCCCGGATCGCGCCGGCGAGGGCCTCGGCCAATGCTGGCCACAGCTCCTCCTCTTCCAGGGCTTCCTCCGCGAACACGCCGAGGGAAAGGAGGTGGGCCAGGGTTGGCCGATCGTCGAGGCCCAGTTCTTCCTGGAGGTGAGCGAGGTCATCGAGGTACCGCCGAGCGGCGTCGAGTCCGAGGCGCTTCGGGCGACCCCCCACGCCCTCCCACCGCACGTGGAGATCGAGAGAGCCCCGGGAGAACGCCTCCCGGAGGCGTTCTTCGCAACGCTGGGCGATGAGCGGCAGGTCGGCGAGCCCTCGTACCCGCACCTCGAGGAAGCGGTGGTTCAGGCTGCGCAGGTCCACCTGAACGGAGTGTCCCCCGTGCGTGGCCTGAGCCCGGCCGAACCCGGTCATGCTACGCAACGTCGTCCACCCGTCGGAACAGCGCCGCCGCGTACCCCACCACCTGGTCGAGGTGGCCTCCCACCTCTCCCGACGTGCGGTAGGCGAGGAGTTGAGCCCCGAGGAGCCCCGTCTCCCGCGCCGCGGCCAGGAGGAGGGCGATTGCCCCCACCCCGCAGATCGAGATCCGGTAGCGCGCCACCGCATCGAAGAACCCCGCGAGGTCCAGGTTCAGGATCGGGGCAAGGGCGCGGTGGTCCTTCTCCCGAGCCACCTCGTCCGGCTCGTAATGGGTCAGGTCGCTCGATGCGAGGAGGGCCACGGGCCGTCCGGCAAGGACACGGCCGAGCGCCGCGCCAGCGGCCTGAGCGGCCACGGAACCCAGGTGCTGCACGACGACCGGGACGAGCGGCACCGGACCGAAGAAGTAGTGAACGAACGGGAGTTGCACCTCCACCGAGTGCTCGTCCACGAACGGGGCATCGGCCTGGTCGGCTCGGAGTGCGCGCGCCACCTCGCGGGCGAGATCGGCGGGCACTGGCATGTCCCCGAACGGCGTCACCCACGCCCCGGTCTCCCCGACCGTGATCGGCCCGCCGAGGCCAGTGTGGTTGGTCCCCAGGACGATCACCGCTTCGGGCCGCCCGAGCGCGGCGAGGGCCCTGTACCCTGCTCCCGCCACCGCCCCCGAGTAGCGGTACCCGGCGTGAGGGAGAAGGGCGCCCACCGCGGTCAGGGGCTCAGGGTGGGCCGTTACCGGTCCGCCGAGGGCGGTCTCGATCTCCTCGCGAAGCCGCCGGGGATCCGCCGGGTAGAACGTTCCTGCTGCACACGGCCAGCGCCGTCCCATCGGCCCATTGTACCGGGGATGGAATCGGGCACGCAACGCTTGCCCGTCTACCTGGACGGGGCTAGAATGCCTACACTCCTGGGAGATCGGCTAACGGCAGGCCGACGGGCTCTGGACCCGTTAGTGGGGGTTCGAATCCCTCTCTCCCAGCCAGTTGCCCGAACGCTGCCCTTCGGCGAGCAGGTCGAATGGTTTTCTGTAGATTGGCTCGATGTTCTCGTCCGTGAGCCGGCAGTTCCAAACCAGCGCTTTGAGCAACCGAGCCTTCAGGCCCGACTTTGAAACCGGCCTGGGGAAGAACGCTGAGTAGAGGCAAAGAACCACCCTAAAAGGACAGTCACAGGTTGCAAGTCCCAGGTCCGACTTGCGACCTGTTGGGGTGGCGGTGTGGCGCCACGGGGTGGTTGCCGGGGTCAGTCGAGGCGTTCCAACCTGCGGGGCGCGCG
>CAYSZC010000199.1:0-2365 GCA_964435345.1 uncultured Thermotogaceae bacterium | reverse complement strand
CTTCCTCTGCGGTCTCGGCGTGCTCGGCGGTGAGATGTAGTCCCGATCACTTGATCCCCATCTTCTTCGTGGCGATGCGCTCGGGAAGCATGTACCGGATCGAATCCTCGGCGGTCATTCCTCGCAGGGCGGCAAGGGTGCACACGAGCGCGTGCCCCACGGCGAGGTGGGCTGTCTGAACCCTGGTGCTCGACGGCCCCTCGGGTTTGGCGTTGCTTTTGATGATCGCATCCGCGTTCTTCCCGAGTGGGGTGTCGCGGTTCTCGGTGATGGCCACGGTGAAGGCGCCCTTGGCCCGGGCCAGCCGGAGGGCCTCGTAGACGAATCCGGTTCCCCCCGAGGCGGAGATCCCGATGAGCACGTCGCCTGGCCCCACGGAGTCGGCGATGTACCGGGCCAGGCCGCCCTCTTCCTCGGCGGTGCCCTTGGCGAAGGAGACGGGGAGGGCTTGAGCCATGCTGTTGGTGATGCACAGGCACGGAACGCCCGTCTCATAGCATTGGCCGGCGATCTCCTCTGCCACCAGCGCCGACGCCCCGGCCCCGGTGGTCACGATCCTCCCCCCGGCGGAGGTCAGCACGTGAATCCGATCGAGCGCTGCTACGAACCCGTCTCGCGCCGTGACGAGGGAGGACAGGATGCCCTCGGCTTCGAGCCGCAGAGCCCGCTCGAACATGTCCGCCGCGCTCTGACAGCCGGTGAAATCGTAGCCCACCATGAACGGGCGGTTCACATCAATCACCTGACCCACGGAGTCAATCAGCACCCGCCCGTTCCACGGGTGCTCCTCGAACTCCAGCGTCGTGCCCGGCATGTCTCCAACCTTGAGGGCCTTCCCCGTCAGGTGGGCGATGAGGCTCGTCTTGCCGGCGTTGAACACCCCGAGCACGGCGATCCGCGCTCCGGACGGGAACTCCCGTTCGATCCTGGCGAGGGCCACCGGCACGTTCTCCCCGGTAAGGAGGGAGATCGTGTGGAGGTCCACCTCGAGATCGGTCTGGATCCGATCCACCGCCTTGCGGGACACGAGGTCCAGCTTGTTGCCCAAGGTGAGAAACGGGATCCCCGCCGCGCGGATGGCCTCCAGGAAGAGCCCGGCCGTGGGGACCTGGGGATCGTAGAGGTTGACCATGAGGACGGCCCCCGAGACGTCCAGCGCCTCGAACGGCGTGACGATCTTCTTCGTAACCCGTGTGCTCATTTTCTGCCTCCCATGCCCCCAGCTAGGAGCTGGGGGTCAGCCGAGTTTGTACCCGATCTTGCGAAGCAACGCCTTGCGCTCCGCAATCTCCTTCTCGCCTTCCACTCCCTTCGTCTTGATCCCATCCACCACGCCGAGGATGCCCCGCCCCTGCTCCGTCTCGGCCACGATCGCCTCGACCGGATTCGCCGTCGCGCAGTAGACCCGGCACACCTCGGGCGTCGCCTTCACCGCGTTGAGCACGTTGATCGGGTACATCCCCCGCATCAGGATGAGGAACACGTGCCCGCACGACAGGGCCAACGCGTTCTTCTTGGCGAGCTCCACAAGCTCTGCGTCGGTTCCTGACCAGCGTACGAGCGCCGGCCCCGAGGCCTCGCAGAACGCGAGGCCGAACTTCGCCCCTGGGACTTGGGTGACCATTGCCTCGTGGAGGTCCTCCACCGTCTTGATGAAGTGGGACTGCCCCAGGACCAGGTTCACCTCGTCCGGCTTCTCGATCCGCACCACCTTCAGTTCCATAGTGCCTCCTCCCCTAAGTCACTCGCCGCGACAGATCGTCCGCTGACGGAGCCAGTCCGCAACTTGCTCCACGCCGAGCGTCTTGTCCTCGATACGCAGCATCAAAGCAACGACATCTTCGGGATCTGCCCGGAGTCTACAAGCGTTCTCCTCAACCATGGTGTGCATGGCCTCCCAGGCCGTTCGCTTGTTGCCGTCCACAAAGGGAGGGGGGATGACAAGCGAGTGTCCCAGCGCGGCGGCCTTGGCGAACAGATCAGGGTACAACTCCTCCCCGCCAAACGCCGCGCGAGGGCGCTGCACGGCGGAGTCGAGCAACCCCCAATCGCGGATGCCCCCCGCCCCCCCAAACCGGGCGAGGACCCGCTCATGGATGACAACGACTTCCTCGACGGTGAGGTACCTCACGGTCACAGTCGAGCCAGCCGCTCCATCGCCTCATGGTCCTCGTCGAGGTCCTGATCCACGCGTTTGAGGAACTCCAACCGCTCTCGTTCGGCTGTTTGCCTCTCCATCAACAGATCCACCGCCTGGCGCAAGAGCTTGGCTTGGGGAACGCCGGTGGCCTTAGATAGCCCCCGCAACGCCTCGATCTGACGTTCCTCGAGCTTGGCCGCATAGGTCTTCAGCATGGGCGATCAC
>CAYSZC010000198.1:0-2366 GCA_964435345.1 uncultured Thermotogaceae bacterium | reverse complement strand
CCTCTGCGACCTCGGCGGTCTCGGCGGTAAGCGAGCCATAGACTCCGCCGTGCGTGCGGAGCTACAGCGGGAATCCGTGAGCCGAAGGCCCGCGTACCCGAGTGCGGCCCCGGGGTTCCCACACGGGCTGCTAGCCCGGCGGCGTGAGGCCGATCGCCGGGAGGTAGAGTTGGGTGTAGTCCCGCAGCATCCGCCGGGCAGAGAAACGCGGGGCGACCGTTTTGATCGCTGCCTTCATGACTGTCACGAACCCGTGCGGGATCCCATCGGGCCCCCGGTCGTAGTAAAGGGGGATCACTTCGTGCTCGAGGAGGCGGTACACGGCCTCGGCGTCGGCCAGGGTGCGGTCCCCGGGGATTTCTTCCCCCCCGAACGCCCACCCGTTCTCGCCCGTGTAGCCTTCCGGCCACCACCCATCGAGGATCGAGAGCACCGGCACGCCGTTCAGTGAGGCCTTCATCCCGCTCGTCCCGCTCGCCTCCAAGGGCGGAAGCGGGGTGTTGAGCCACACGTCCACTCCGGCCACGAGGTACTTCGCTAGGTGCTGGTCGTACTCTTCCACGAACGCGATCCGCCCCCCGAACCGGGGGTCGAGGGCGAGGCGGTACACCTGCTGGATGAGGCGCTTCCCGTCGTGGTCGGCAGGGTGGGCCTCACCCGCGAATACGATCTGCACCGGCCGGAGCGGATCCACGAGCAGCGCCCGCAGGCGTTCGGCGTCGTGGAGGACGAGGGTTGGCCGCTTGTACCCGGTGAACCGGCGGGCGAACCCCACGGTGAGGATCCGCGGGTCGAGCAAGGTCCCGGAGGCGACCACGCCCGCCGCGCTCGTGGCCCCGCCCTGCCAGCGACGGCGGGCCCGGGCGTCAACCTCCGCGATCATCGCCCCCTTCCGCTCTTCATGGACCCGCCACAGCTCCTCGTCCGGGATCCGATCCACCCCCTCCCAAACCGCTGGATCGTCGGGGCGTTCCCGCCAGCCTGGGCCGAGGTAGCGGTCGAACAGGGCTTGGACGCGCAGGGGTTCGATCCACGTCGGCAAGTGAACGCCGTTCGTGATCCCCTCGATCTCGATCGGTTCGCCGTCCCGCCGCACGCCGGACCACATCGCGCGGGCCACCTCGGCGTGGCGCCGGCTCACCGCGTTCGTGAACCGGCTCACCCGCATCGCAAACGCGGTCATGTTGAACCCGGCCCCCGGGTCCGGCGGGTTCAGCCCGAGGGCCAGAAAACCGTCGCGGGAGATCCCGGCCCGTTCGCAGTACGGGAGGAGGTACTTCTCGATCAACGGGAACGGGAACACGTCGGTCCCGGCATGGAGCGGGGTGTGGGTGGTGAAGATCGTGCTCTCGCGCACCTTCTCCAGGGCCTGTGGCCAGTCCATCCCGCGTTCGAGGTGCGCAGCCATCCGTTCTAGGGAAGCAAACGCGGGGTGTCCCTCGTTCAGGTGCACGGCCGCCGGCGCGATCCCCAGCGCCCGCAGGGCCCGCATCCCCCCGATCCCGAGCACGATCTCCTGGCGGAGCCGCTGCTCGAGGTCGCCCGTGTACAGGTGCTGGGAGATCGCCCGGTCCCACGGTTGGTTCGCGGCGAGGTCGGTGGTGAGAAGGTACAGCGGGACCCGCCCCACCATGGCGACCCACACCCCCACGTGCACCGGGGGATCGAACGGGGGAACCTGGACGATGAGCGGGCGGCCCGCGCTGTCCTCCGCCGGGCGAATCGGGTAGCAAATCGGGTAGCAGGAACCGTCGAGGGGCTCGTGATCCTCCTCTTGCCATCCGTCGTCGCGGATCCGCTGGCGCACGTACCCATTGGAGTAGATGAAGCCCACCCCGACCATCGGGAGGCCGAAGTCGCTCGCCTCCTTGAGGGTGTCCCCGGCGAGGATCCCCAACCCCCCCGCGTACACGGGGAGCGATACGTGCACCCCAAACTCGGCGGAGAAGTAGGCGACGGGGCCGGTGGGCCTCCCATGGCGCGACACAAACTCGCCTTGCCCCGGCTGAGTCTCGGCACGGAACCGCTCGAGTACCCGGTCGTACCGGGCGAGGAACTCCCCGTCTTGGGCGGCCTTGGCCAGCGTTTCCTGCGGGACCATGGTTAGGATCCGAACCGGGTTGTGTCCGCTTTCCCGGTACGCTTGGAGGTCGAGAGCGCGGAACAACTCCCGCGCCGCGGGGTTCCAGCTCCACCACAGGTTGTAGGCGAGATCGGCCAGCCCCTGGATTCGCGGGGGCAAGCTGGGAACCGACGTAGTATCCATCGCCGGCCGTATTGTAGCTCAGTCCTCCCTGGAAGCCAAAGCGGGGGGTTGACGACTGTTGACATGAGCTGTATAGTACAGGCATGAGCAGAAAGAAGCT
>CAYSZC010000197.1:0-2372 GCA_964435345.1 uncultured Thermotogaceae bacterium | reverse complement strand
GTCTCCCTCCGCAAGGAGCTCCGAAGCAACTCTGAATGCCTTCCTTTCAGAGCTCGTTGCAGAGCGTGTCCTGCGTTCTTGGCCAACGAACTCGGAAGCAGCTCGGAAGGTGATCCCTTCCGAGCTTGTTTCGGACTACCTCCTGCCGCCCGCGGGACGGCGGGGCTAAAACTGAAACAGGCTATATCAATCATTTCGCTCTTGCCTCAGCACATAGACCCTGTACGGGTCCCTGGGGCCGCTTCCGACTTCGATCAAAAAACCCTCTTTCACCAGTCGGCGCAAGCGCATCCTGGCAGCGCGATCGGTTACTTTCCATAGCTTCGCTGCCAGCTGTGTGGAGATCCGTCCCTCGTGGGCTACATGGTGCAGCAGCACGGACTGCCACTCCGGACGCGCCGGGGCTGTCACTCGCTCGCCGAACAGCGTCACCCGGAAGTTGGCGCCCAGCTCCTCGAAGCGTGGGGCGCCAAGACCGGCGTTTCTGCAGGTTGCGGTGATGCGGCCAAGACCGGTGCCCCACTGCTCGATGAGCCCCAACTCGCGAAACACGCGGCCAATCACGCGATTACGCAGGCGCGAGACTCCCGCCAACGCGGCCTCCAGCGTCAGCCCGAAGGGAAGGAGACCGGGGTTCGTGATCTCGATCCGGTCGTCGAAAATGGCGACCTTCGTTCCGGTCCCGCCGATGCTGTAGTCGGCGTGGACAATGGCGTTGATCACGGCCTCGCGGACCGCCTCGACGGGGTATTCCGGCACGTCGCGCCGCCGGACGCGCCCGATCTCGATACCCTGCCGCGTGTGGCGCTCGATGAACGCGACCACGCTGTCCACAGCCTTCGGCAGATGCTCGTCAACCTCGGTCTGGTCCAGGAACTTGGTCGTGTCTTTCCCGAGGAACCGTGCGCAGCGTATGGTGGCTGAAGGGAACACACGTCCCCGACTCTTGCCGAATAGCAGCACGGCGCCAATGCTGGGCAGTTCGCGTCCGCCCTGCGCGACGACGAGACCGAGGGACCGTTGCTTCGAAGCCGTCAGAGGCTTGGAAAGCGCCGCGAAGAACTCGGACGCAGCTCGGATATCGATGTCGTCAGAGTTCGTGTCCGCGCAGGGCTGCTCGTCAAAAAAGGTATTTCTGGCCAGGCGCTGAAGCTCCGCGAGCAGTTCCGGCCCCGCCGGACGATTGGTCGAGCCGAGCCGGACGTAGACGCCGGATTCAGGTCCCTCCGAGCGGACAGAGAAGGGTCCGACGGCGTGCGGCACCGCTACGACGATCAGATGGAGATTGCGCCAGGCATGGATCTGGATGTCTGGGACCAAGAGGGGACGGATGCCGTCTGCGAAGGCGTTGGCCGGCCGCTCCTCCTCTAGCAAAGGATCGGCTATGCCGAGCACATCTTTCGTCTTATCCTTCACCCCGATGACGATGGTCCCGCCCGCGGTGTTGGCGAAGGCGACGGCCGTGCGTACGATGCGGTCGAGCGGCCGACCGCTCTCCTTGAACTCCAGCGTCTTACCTTCGTCGCGGGCCAGGAGTTCCTCGATCACGCCACACCCCCATCTTGAAGCGCTTCCTCGCCCTGACTTGCCCAGTCGCCTTCCTCGACGAGATACTGGATCTGGCGGTACAGCATCTCCGGATTAAGCCTGGAGATTGGGTCCTGGATGATGCGCAGCCGAGGTCGCTCGCCCCTGCCTGCGCCGCGATCCGCGTCGCGGCAGGCAGGCTTGCAGAAGGTGACGACGTACAGCCATGCCCGCTCGCCGAGCTGGCGCAGCTTGTCCACCTCGGGCCCGGTCAGCACGATGGCGCCCGACTGGGCGCGCCCCTTGACCTCGATGAACCGCTTCTCTCCGCCCGGCCCTTCAGACCGCACGTCATAATGTTCGCCGTCCCGGCTCACGTCCGTGGGCGTCCACCCGCGGCTACGCTCGTAGCGCATGGCCACGTCCATGGCGATGGCCTCGACCTCGTCGTCGCGTCGCATCGGAACGCCTTTCGACGGGACTTCTTCCTCACCTCCCAGCCTCGCCACAGGAACCGGGGCGATCACGGCCTCGGTCAGGAGATCGGGAAGGTTGGCGGTCAGCTTCATCATGAGTTCGAGTTCCTTCAGCCGTTCCGCCTTCCGCGCCTTCAGATCCTCCACTCGCCGTCGAAGTCGCTCCCGCTCCTCCGCGTTGTCGTCACCGTAAAGCTGCGCCTGGTGGAGATCGTTCAGCTCCTCCTGCAGCTCGAGGATGAGATCCGTGAAGGCGGTGTTCAGGTATTCCCGGCGCAGGTCGCATTCCTCGGATCGGACGGCTTTCACCTGGTCGAGCTGCCGCTCGGTTATCTGCTCGTAGGCCCACGCCTGAATCCCTTCGGCAGA
>CAYSZC010000196.1:0-2466 GCA_964435345.1 uncultured Thermotogaceae bacterium | reverse complement strand
GGACTTCCTCGGGAAGCTGCGCCAGCCGCGCCACGTGAACGCCGTAGCTCCGCTCCGCCACGCCGGGGAGGATGCGGTACAGAAACACGAGTTGGCCCTTCCACTCTCGTGCCGCGGCGTGGAGGTTCGTGACCCCGGTCGCCTCGTCGGCAAGACGGGCCAGCTCCCGGTAGTGGGTGGCAAACACGGTCTTGCACCGCACTCGCTCGGCGAGGTGGCGGGCGATCGCCCGGGCGAGCGCCATCCCGTCGTGGGTGCTCGTGCCCCGCCCCAGCTCGTCGAGGATCACAAGGGATCTTGGCGTAGCCCCGGTCAGGATCTCCGCCGCCTCGGTCATCTCGGCCATGAACGTGGACAGCCCGCCGGTGAGGGCGTCGGACGCGCCGACGCGGGTGTAGATCCGATCGAAGACAGGAAGCTCGGCTTCCCTGGCCGGCACGAACGAGCCCATCTGCGCAAGCAGGGCGATGAGCGCCGTTTGCCGGAGGAACACGGACTTCCCCGCCATGTTCGGCCCGGTCACCACGGCCAGGCTCACCCCGGCCCGCAGTTCGAGGTCGTTCGGCACGAACTGGGTGACCCCCTCCACCGTCGGGTGTCGCCCGTCGCGGATGAGGATCTCCGCCCGATTCGTGAATCGAGGCCGGGAGTACCCCTTACGGTGGGCCAGTTCGGCCAGCGATCGCAACACGTCCAGCTCGGCCAGGGCCTCGCCGACCGCCCCTAGCGCCTCGACCGCTCCCGTGACGCGCTGGCACAGGGCGCCGAACAGGTCTCGCTCGATCCTCCCGGCCTGTTCCTCAACCTCGGTGAGACGGTCGGCGAGCGCGGCGAGTTCGGTCGAGGCGAACCTCTCCCCGCCGGCGAGCGACTGGCGCCTCCGCCAGTCCGCCGGGACCTTCCCCAGTTGGGATCTCGTGACCTCGAAGTAGTAGCCAAACACCCGGTTGTAGCCGACCTTCAGGCTCCCGATGCCGGTGCGCCGCCGCTCGTCGGCCTCCAGGGCGGCGATCCTCTCCCGGAGCGTGTCCGCCTCCTGCCGCAGCCCATCCAGCGTCGGGTCGCACCCCGCGCGGATGACCGTCCCCTGATCCAGGGCCGGGGGTGGAGGGTCCGCGATCGCCCGGCGCACCTCGCGCGCGAGATCGGCAGGCGCCACGCCGACCGTTTGAGCCAGGGCGGCCAGCCGTTCCGGCAGGGGCACGGCGAGTCCGGTCAGGGCTTGGGCGAGTTCCCCTGCGCCTTCCAGGGTCCGGGCGAGCGCGACGAGGTCCACCGGGGACAGGCCGCCCGTGACTGCCCGGCCGAGAAGGCGGGGCAGGTCGCAACTCCCGGCCAGTGCCTCCGCAAGACGCTCCCACAAGCCGGATTGGATAAGGGCCTCCACCGCGTCGAGGCGCGCCTCGATCGCCGTTCGGCGCGAGAGAGGGGCGAGCATCCACCGCCGGAGGCGCCGCCGACCCATCGCCGTTTTCGTCCGGTCGAGCACGGAGAAGAGCGTGAGCGTCCCCTCGCGGAGCGGGGTCAAGATCTCGAGCGACCGCTGGGTAAACGCATCGAGGACCATCGCCTCGTCCTCCTCACGAAGTCTGGGTGGCCTGATGTGGTCCAGATTCCTCACCGTGGCTTCGAGGTAGGAAAGGAGCGCGCCCGCGGCCCGGGCGGCAAGCGGCGCGTCGCCAAGGGCGTCCGGGTACCGCGCCGCCAATGCCTCGCGCCGGAACTCGTTCTCCGGGCGAGCGGTGCATGTCCCGGGCAGCTCCTCCGGAGGCCTCCACCCCTCGGGGAGGATCCACTCCACTACCGGCAACCGCGCCGCGAGGCGCCCGATCTTGGAGATGGAGAGTTCCTCCGCCCAGAACTCGCCCGAGGCGGCCTCGGCCCACGCGACGCCGACCTTCTCCCCTTGCGGCCACACCGCGGCGAGGAGAACGTCCGTGCCCGCGTCAAGCGCCCCCTCCTCGATCACCGTCCCTGGCGTGAGGACCCGTACCACGTCCCGTTTGAGGAGGCGCGTCCCCTTTCCGGGCCGCTCGAGCTGCGGCCCCAGAGCGACCTTATGCCCCTTCCGGAGAAGCCGCTGCACGTAAAGATCGGCCTTGCGCACCGGCACCCCCGCCATCGGGACCCCATCGCGGCTCGTAAGGACGATCTCCAGTTCCCGGGCCACCAGCTCGGCGTCCTCGAAGAACGTCTCGTAGAAGTCCCCGAGCTGGAAGAACAGGATCGCGTCAGGGTGGCGCGCCTTGAGGTCGTGGTACTGCCGCATCACCGGAGTCAGCTCCATGCCCGGCGGAGTATACCCACGCCCCGCAGCCGGATAGTCCGCGTCCGACCGTGCGCGCAACTTTCCGGAAGGAGCGCCTTCACCATCCTGCCACAGGTTTGTCCATCTGCCTTCACGGGCGCCCGCGAGACTCCCCCCTCACCCCAACCCTCTCCCGCCCGGGGGAGAGGGAGCGACAG
>CAYSZC010000195.1:0-2471 GCA_964435345.1 uncultured Thermotogaceae bacterium | reverse complement strand
AGGTCGGGCGCAGTGCCTGCCCGAAGGGTTGCGGGATTCCCCAGTCGAGGGGCACGGAGTTCCCCCCAGTGCGTGGAGAGGAGATGACGGGAGATCTCCGTTGCCCGCTGTGCGGATTTTCCGCCGTTCCCACCGCAGTCCCCGTCCCCTGCCCAGCATGCCAGGCCCCACTCGACTACCACCGCGACGTGCCCTCAGGCCTCACGGCCTCTGATCTGAGGGGACAGGGGATCTGGCGGTACGCCCCGTTCCTCCCCGACGTGGCGCCCCTGACGTTGGGGGAGGGTGGAACCCCGCTCGTTCCCTCCCTGCGCATGGGGCCTCGGCTTGGCGTAAGGCTGGCGTTCAAGGTCGAGGGGGCGAACCCCACCGGTTCGTTCAAGGACCGCGGGGCGGCGGTGCTCGTGGCCGTGCTGCGGGCCTTCGGGGCGAGGGTTCTGGCCGACGACTCGTCGGGGAACGCCGGGGCGGCCCTCGCCGCTTACGCTTCCCGAGCCGGGCTTCGGGCGCGGTTGTACGTCCCGGCCCACGCGTCAGGGCCCAAACTCGCCCAGATTGCCGCCTACGGGGGCGAACTGGTGCGCGTTCCCGGCCCACGCGAACAGGCCGCGGATGAAGTCCAGGCGGCGTGCGGCCGCGACCCTGGTCTCGCCTACGCCTCGCACAACGCTTCCCCGTACTTCCTCGTTGGGGTGACCACTCTTGCCTGCGAGCTGTTCGAGGATCTCGGAGAGCGAGTCCCGGACCACGTGGTGGTCCCGGCGGGGGGTGGGGGGATCTACCTCGGGCTCGCCCACGGGTTCTCTCGTCTGCGCGACCTGGGCTGGATTCCCCGCGTTCCCGGGGTCCACGCCGCCCAGGCCGCGGCCTGCGCTCCCCTCGTTCGGGCCTTGGCCGAGGGCCGTGAGCAGCCCATCGAGCAGGAACCCCGGCACACGGTGGCCGAGGGGGCGCGGATCCCGAGACCGGAACGAGGTCGGGAAGTGCTGGCGGCCTTGCACGCCGTCCACGGGAACGCGGTTGCGGTGGAGGAAGACGAGATCCTCGCCAGCCAGGCGGCACTGGCCCGCGAGGAGGGGCTGTACGTCGAGCCGACCTCGGCTCTCGCTGTGGCCGCCCTCCCGGCGCTCATCGCCCGCGGCACGATCCGGCCGGGAGACGAGGTGGTCGTCCCCCTCACCGGGTCCGGGCTCAAGGCGTCAACGGGGTCTGTGGTAGGCCGGGGCAGAACCTGACGCGGGGCAACTGCGGCCGGGCACCGCGCCCGGCGCTATGTTGCGGCCGCAAGCCAGTCGAGGGCGCCGGGCGTCCCCTCCCAGATCGCCATGGCCCCTGCCGCGTAGTCCGCAGCCTCGCTCTCGTCCCCAAAGCCGATCGTGTCCGGCAGCCATCGGGGGAGACGTTTGCGGCCCAGGAGGTAGTCCGGAACGTGAGGGTTCTGTTCGAGCGCCTTCTTCAACCGTCGGCGGGACTCCGGGCTGTCGCCCTGCCGACGGAATCCCCATAGAGCCCGGGTGTAGGCCCATGCTGCCCTAGCGTCTTCCCTGTAGTCCTCAAGCAGCCTTCCAAGATTGTCGTCGCGCCCCAACTCCAAGAGCCAGTTGGAGAGCAGGAACCGCAGGCCTTGGTTGTCGTGTGGGTTGAGGCGTAGCATGTCCTGGAAGTGGTCTACCGCCGCTTCCCGTTCGCCCATTTTCCACAGGCACTGAGCGAGCCCGGCGCGGGCGCGCATGTAGGGCCGTGTCTCCAGGATGCCCCAGAAGTGGCCAACATCCTCCTTGAACGTCTCCCCCAGGGCGCGCTCCCCGGCGGCGACGCCCTGGGCGTACAGATCGCGCGCCTCCAAGAAGCTGGTCGCTGTCTCCTCGGCGAGCAGCACGTAGGCGTCGGCACAGTCGGGCGAGATCTCCAATGCCTTGCGGGCGAGGGTTACGCGATCGGCGCCGTGAGCTTCCCACGCCTTGTACATCAGATCCTGCGCTTCTTCCAGTCGGGTCCGGGCGGCCTGCCTCGGCACTCGCCCCTCGCTACTCACGAGCGTGTGGTCCAGGAACTGCTGGAGTTCCTCCACTTCGTCGAAGGTCCGCTCACCGATCAGCCGCTTCAGATCGGACATCACCTGTTCCAAGGCTCTGCGATCCGGGACGGCCGGCGGCGGTCCCGGAGGCATCTTCGCGATCGGCGGCTTCCGACCGCTCGACTGCTTCTTGACCCGCTTCTTCTTGCTCACCGTTGCCCTCCACCTGGGGAGTATACACGGCCACAAGATCCGTGAATGCGCGGAATCGGTCATGGCTTGGGGCTGCCGATTCCCCGACTCCCTGAGCACGTTCGGCCAAGGGTGTTCTGCTTCTTGACTGGCAGCCTGTGTGAGAACTACCGCCGCTGTTGTCCTGTAATGGTGGGCATGCTCTCTCCTACGCAGTTCCCCTCACTACGGACGCCCCCCTCTCCTTCTCCTCTCCCCCCCC
>CAYSZC010000194.1:0-2473 GCA_964435345.1 uncultured Thermotogaceae bacterium | reverse complement strand
ACCATCGGCATCCTCCGCGACCTGTTCCGGTTCGTCTCGCTGGGGGACCTGCCGCCAGCTCTGGAGTGGATCGTGGACGACATCGCCGAGGTCCTCGCTGTGGCCGACGTGAAGGGCATCCTCCACCAGTTCTTCCACGAGGGTAAAGGCGCCGACCCGATCGTCCACTTCTACGAGACGTTCCTCGCCCAGTACGACCCGGCAGAACGCGAGCGCCGCGGCGTGTACTACACCCCCGAACCGGTCGTCTCGTACATCGTCCGCTCGCTCCACCAGATCCTGCAACAGAAGTTCGGCAAGCCTGACGGCCTCGCCTCCCCTGGCGTAACGCTCCTCGACCCGGCGGCGGGGACGATGACGTTCGTGGCCAAGGCCGCGCAAGTGGCGGTCGAGGAGTACGTCGGGAAATACGGCGCGGGCGGCCGCAAGAGCTTCATCCGCGATCAGATCCTCGCGAACTACTACGCGTTCGAGCTGATGATGGCCCCCTACGCCGTCGGGCACCTCAAAATGGGGTTCTTTCTGGAGGAGCTTGGTTACAGGCTTGGCCCGGACGAGCGGTTCAAGCTCTACCTCACGAACACCCTGGAGATGGAGGAGCTCGCGGAGAGCCAGCTTCCCGGGTTCGTCTCGCTTGCCGAGGAGTCCCGCCAGGCAGGTGAAGTGAAGCGCGACGTGCCCATCCTCGTGGTCCTCGGGAACCCGCCGTACTCCGGCCACTCCGCCAACAAGGGACCGTGGATCCGCGACCTGATCGAGGACTACAAGAAAGACGTGCCCGAACTCAAGCGCCCCGCCCAAGCGAAGTGGATCTAGGACGACTACGTCAAGTTCTTGCGATTCGCCGAGTGGAAGATCGCCCAAGCCGGCCAGGGAGTGGTGGGGATGATCACGAACCACGGCTACCTCGATAACCCCACCTTCCGCGGGATGCGCCAGCACCTGATGCAGACCTTCGACGAGATCTACGTGCTGGATCTCCACGGAAACTCCCTCAAGAAGGAGACCTGCCCCGATGGTTCCCCGGACCAGAACGTGTTCGACATCCGCCAAGGCGTGGCCATCGCCCTCCTGCTCAAGTATGGCGGCGCGCGAAGAGGACGTACAGATGGACCAGCCAACGATTGAGATCCTGAACAGGTACAAGCAGATGCTCCGACGCCTCGGGGTCGAGCCCCAGCGGGTGATCGTGTACGGCTCCCGCGCGCGCGGAAGAGCGGAGAGCGAGAGCGACATTGATGTGGTGGTGATCTCCGAGGACTTCGCGCGCGTGAACCTGCGTGAGAGGCTCGAACTTCTCGGGATTGCTGCGGCGAGGATCATGGAGCCCATTCAGGCGCTGGGCTACACAGCGGAGGAGTTTGCTACCCGCGGTGAAGGTACGTTCGTGGGTGACGAGGTCAAGCCCGTTGGGGTCGAAGTATGACGAGCAAGGGGAGAACGGCCAAGGTGTACCACGCCGACCTGTGGGGCCGGCGGGAGGAGAAGTACGCCTGGCTCCAGGATCACGATTGGAGGATCACCGACTGGCGCGAGATCCGGCCTGCGTCCGAGTTCTACCTGTTCGTCCCCAGCGACGCCACGCTCCGCGAGCGGTACAGCCAGTTCGTCAAGGTCACCGACATCTTCCCGGTCAACTCCGTGGGCATCGTCACCGCTCGCGATTCTCTGACGATCCGCTGGACACCGGACGAGATGTGGACAACCGCGCTCAACTTCTCCAAGCTGGAATCGGAACTGGCGCGCCAGGCGTATAGCCTGGGGCGGGATGCCCGGGACTGGAAAGTGCCTCTTGCCCAGGAGGATCTGCGTCAGAGTGGCCCTGATCGGCATCACATCGTCCCCATTCTCTACCGCCCGTTCGATTTGCGCTACACCTACTACACAGGGCAATCGAGAGGTTTCATCGGACAACCGCAGAGAGCCGTGATGGGTCAGATGCTTGGAGGGGACAACCTGGGTATGAGCACCACGCGAAGCGTGGAGATCGGTCAAGGCTTCCAGCACGTGTTCTGCACGTCCTACCCGATCCAGCACCACACGGTCTCGCTGAAGGAGGTGAACTACCTCTTCCCTCTCCACCTCTACGGTGACAGGGGGCAAGGGAAGCTGCTTCCGGCGCACGCACCCGCAGAGCGGCAGCCCAACCTGAACTCGGAGATCGTCGTGGCTTTGGCCAAGGCGTATGGCGGAGAGCCGACACCAGAACAGATCTTCCACTACGTCTACGCTGTCCTGTATGCCCCGACCTACCGCGAGAAGTACGCCGAGTTCCTGCGGCTCGACTTCCCGCGGGTCCCGTTCACACAAGATCCCGAGCTGTTCAAGAAAGTGGCCGAGCTGGGGAAACGTTTGGTGGACCTGCACCTCCTCCGGTCGCCGGAGCTCGATCCGCCCATCGCCCGGTTCCAGGGAGAAGGCGACGGCAAGGTCCTCGTCTCCGGCAAGAAGGGCCTCCGCTACGACGCCGAGC
>CAYSZC010000193.1:0-2490 GCA_964435345.1 uncultured Thermotogaceae bacterium | reverse complement strand
AATGACCTTCGGGTAAGAATAATCGCTTAAGTTAATGCCATTGCCCCTCGGGGGGAGAGGAGAAGGAGAGGGGGGCGTCCGTAGTGAGGGGAACTGCGTAGGGGAGAAGGTATGCCTACCATGACAGGACAACAGCGGCGGCGGAGAAGATCGGATCCCCGCGGTTGGATACAGGCTCACCGCAGAGGCGCGAAGAGCGCAGAGGAATCTTGGAGCGAACATCCATTCGGCCGTAGTCCGTGAACCGTTGTCCGTGAGCCGTGGTCCGTACGGTCTACGGTCTAATGAACTTCGCCTTGCGAGAGAGCGGGAATCCACGAGCCGAAGGCCCGCGTAGGTCCGCGGCCCCTGGGGTTCCCACGCGGGCTGCTAGAACGGGAACGCGTGGCCGGCGAGGCCGAGATCGGCCTGGATCGCCTTGATCTCGTGCTGCAGCGCGGGGCTCACCGGAACGCCCTCGGCGCGGATCCGCTGCTCGCGGGCGTGGCCCTTCTCTCCGGCAGTGTAGATCCGATCCTCGCCGGGGGCCTTGGCCGCGTCGCGCAGCTCCCGCAGGATGCGCCCTGTCGTGCGCCGGAACTCCGCCAGGGGAACGAAGTGCTCGATTCCGACCGCCAGGAAGAAGTGCCCCAGCCGATGAGGTCGCAACGTACCGTCCACGTCCATCCCGGACAGGGCCCACAGGAACGCCCCCGACGAGAGCGCGGCACAGAGGATCTCGACCATCGTCGAGAGGCCATACCCTTTGTGCCCCCCCAGCTCCTCCCCGGCGCCCCCCACCGGGAGAAGGGCGTACAGCCCTTGGGGGATGCCCTTGAGGATGGCCGGGGTGTCGGTGGAGAGTTGCCCGTCCCTATCCACAACCCACCCCATCGGCGTGGACTTCCCCTCGCGGGCCAGAACCTCGATCTTGCCGCGCTGGCTGATCGAGGTCGCCGCGTCGAACAGGAACGGGAACTCCTCGTCGGTGGGAGCGGCGAACGCGATCGGGTTCGTGCCCAGCATCGGCGCCACGCCGAACGTGGGGGCCACCGACGGCCGGGCGTTCGTGAACGCGAGCCCGATCATGCCCTCCTCGGCCGCCATCCCCGCGTAGTACCCGGCGATCCCATAGTGCGACGAGTTGCGCACCGCCACGGCTCCGAGGCCGTACTGGCGGGCCTTGGCGATCGCCAGCTTCATCGCGCGGTGAGCGATCAGGTGGCCGAGGCTGGTGTGGGCATCCACCACCGCCGTTGTCGGGCCCTCCCGCACCACCTCGAACCGGACCCGGGGGGAGATGATCCCTTTCCTGATCCAGTCGTAGTACATCTTAAGCCGCGACACGCCCTGGGACTCGATCCCCCGCAGGTCGGACGCGATCAGCCCATCGGCGCAGATCGCGGCGTCTTCGGGGGTCATACCGAGCCCGACGAACACATCGCGCATGAAGGAGCGAAGGGTTTCCACCGGAACCAGTATCGTCTTCTCAGTCACACCAAGTCACCCCATCCTTTCGCGTCACACCCGCTCGTCTTTGGGCGGACGACCCATCAACTCATCGAGCTTAACAGGAGGGGCGGCGCCTTCATACAGGATGTCGTAAACGGCCTCCGTAATCGGCATCTCCACCCGATGCGCATGAGCCAGGGACCGCACGGCCTGGGCGGCGAACACACCCTCTGCCACCATGCTCATTCCAGCCAAGATGTCCGGGAGCTTCTCTCCACGTCCGATGCGCTCTCCAACACCACGGTTTCGGCTGTGTCGAGAGGTGCAGGTGGCCACGAGATCTCCAAGCCCGGAGAGCCCAAATAAGGTTTCCCGTAAGGCGCCCAGACGCACTGCCAGCCTCACCATCTCCGCCAGGCCCCGGGCGATCAACGCCCCCTTGGCGTTGTCCCCATAGCCGAGCCCGTCACACACCCCGGCGGCCACCGCAATCACGTTCTTCACCGTCGCCCCGTACTCCACGCCCTGGACATCGTCAGTGAGATACACGCGGAACCGATCCGTCATCAGGGTTTCCTGGATCTCTCGGCCGAGCCGAAGATCCTGGCCGGCGAGCACCACCGCAGTCGGCTCGTCGCGGCCGACTTCCTCGGCGTGCGATGGCCCAGACAACGCGAACACGGGAGATCCCGGTATCTCCTCGCTGAGCACCCTTGTCATCGGCTTAAGCGTTTCCCGTTCGATCCCTTTGGCAAGGCTGACGAGGGCTACTGGGATCTGACCGCCAAGGGTTGCCGCCACGCGGCGGGCGGTATCCCGCATCGCCAAGCTAGGCACAGCGAACAAGAACACTTCGCCCCACGCCGTAGCCTGGCTTAGATCGGCGGTGACGACGAGTTCTCTGGGGATCTCGACTCCCGGAAGATACCTCCGATTCTCGCGCTCGTTTTGGAGAGTTGTAGCCTGGGCCGGGCTACGTACCCACAGGCGAGCGCACCGGCCCTTCGCGGTCAAGAGGCGAGCCATCGCCGTACCCCATCCCCCCCCGCCCAAGACCAC
>CAYSZC010000192.1:0-2499 GCA_964435345.1 uncultured Thermotogaceae bacterium | reverse complement strand
CGCCTCTTCCGTGTGCGGCAACGCGCGGAACATCCTGACGACCCGCAAGGCGAATCGCTTGGTGCGGTCTTGCGGTTCCTTCGCTTTGTCGAGGGCTGTCATAGTTGTCTTCAATCTCACAATCTCACAATCTCCCGCTCACCCGATGATCCGATTTGAACGACGAGCCGGGCGTCGTCCCAGGCCTGTTCCGCCGCGCCGTAGAGGTTGGCCCAGATGTAGTAGAGCGTCGAGAGGTTGTCGCCGCGGAATTCGCCCGCGATGGTGTCGCGCGCCGCCTGTTTGGCGAGCTCCAGCAGTTCGGGAATGCCGACGGGTTTGCCGTCCGCCTTTTCAACCCGCTCGTACTTGCCGAAGACGCCGACAGTCGGCCCGTAACAAGCCACGATGAGATCGGCACCCCGGAGGCCGTAGGACCAGAAGCGCTTGACGGACTCCGCGACGACTTCGTTGTATCTCCTTGCGGACCCGCTGGAAGGATGCGGTGCTCCCGGCACTGCGGGGGCGGCAAATGACGGTGATCGAGGACTCCAGCGATGACGTCCCGAGCGCTATGGTGCGGTTTTTAAGCTCTGTGTCGATCGGCCAGGTGGCGTCCACCGTGAGACCCGCATCAAATAGGGCCTGAATCAATGCAGTCCACGCTTTTGTGGATTGATGGGCGAACATCACCGAGATGACGCCGTCGGGCTTGAGCACTCGATGCGCTTCCGCAAGCACGGCCGCCAGCTTCGCTTTGAAGTGCGCGTCCGCCTTCTCGCCGTCCCCGCCGTGCCGGTGCTTGAGCGCCGTCGCCACGCAATACGGCCGCGGGCAGCGAATTCACCGACTCGTGAAGGATGACGCGCTTCATCCATTCCAAGCCACCTTCGGCACCGCACGTTGCTTCCGAAAAAGGGTTCGCTTCGGGGTAATCCCACGTCATCGGAATGGCTTGTCGGCCGAACGGATGCTCGAGGGTTTCGCGACTCGTATGCCAAATGCTCACGTTGGAACTGCGCTGGGCAATCCGGCTGAGCCACAGCCCCAGATACACCCCCACCGCCTGGCGGTACTCGTCGTCTGAGATCTCCGTCTTCATCGCTTCGAGCGCCTCGCGCAGGCAGGCGACGAAGGTCTGCATGGCCACAAGCTGGCGGTGGTTGAAGAAATGTCCCCACATGGTATAGCCCCAAGTCACACTCGGCATGCCTTGCGTGTACGTAACCGGCGTTGGCTCGCTGGGGCGTTCGACATGTGTTGCGAATACTTTGTTCAGCGCGTCGTGATCCGCCTCCTCGACTGGGCGATAGTCCTTTCCATTTTGTCCCTCAACGATCACCGCCACCAACCTCTCTCCCATCTTGCCCTCAAGGCTGGCGGTTTTGGTGTCTTTGACCGACACTGTCTGATCGCAAAACGGGCACCGGACATTGCCACGCCCCTTTTCGACCATCGTGCCGTCGGTCGTCTTGATGTCCTTCCCCTTCGCAATCCCGAAGCGCACGTCCTTCCGCTTCTTATCCACATCCATCGTCAAAGCAACGTGCTTGTCCTTCTTGTTACAGACCAGCAGGCTGCGCAGCAGCGGAATCTCGCCCCGGCAGGACGGGTTCGAGCACGGAGCGGTACGCGCCCAGAGGTAGCCGACTACCGGCCTGCCGTCTTTGCCGGGGGGATACAGATGGCCGATCTTCTCCCGCGCCCGCTCCAGAATCCAGCGCGCCCACTTCTCGAAGTCGTGGACGAGCACGTTGGGCACCTCGAGTTCGGCCTCCACCCTCTTGCCAAACTCCTCGATGAGTGCCTTCCTCTTGCCTGGCTTCCCATACTTCTGCGGGAACTCGCAGGTCGCCCGCAGAATCAGGTACGCGACCGGGTTGTAGTCGTTCGCGATGATCCGGCAGCCGAGGCGACCTGCCTCGAGCGGGATGGCTCCGCCCCCGGCGAAGGGATCGAGCACGGTCGGGACCTCGCCCCCATGGGCCACCTTCACGAGATCTCGCGCGATGCGAAGCACCTCTCGCCCTTGGGCGTTCCCGGGATCGGAAGTTTCCCACTTCACCATGGAGCGGTCGTCCAGAACTTCCTTGGGCGCGGCCGCGTTCTTGCGCTTGCCCGCCTCGAACGCCAGGGACTCCGGCGACCACTTGGCGATGAACATCAGGAGGCGGTTTCGCAGCGTGTCCGGCATCCCCTCGTAGGGTCGGTACGGGTCCTCGTCACGACGGATCTCGCGCCCGCGATGGTAGTGCTTCAACTCGGCCGGCACATGCGTCTGGAGATGGCGCTCCACGGCCGCCCGGAAGTCCGCCGGGCAGCGCGGGTCGTCGGGATCGGGCACAAGCGAAGCGAACACCACCGCGCGCGACGCTGCCAAGGGCCGCCGCGCCCACCACAGGTGCAGCGTCGAGATATGCCCGTGCCGCAGCGACTTGTCCCGCACGCTCTCGGCGGAGATCTCTCGAATGGGGAGCGCCACCTCGAT
This sequence comes from uncultured Thermotogaceae bacterium, assembly GCA_964435345.1. GTDB lineage: Bacteria > Bipolaricaulota > Bipolaricaulia > Bipolaricaulales > Bipolaricaulaceae > Bipolaricaulis. The sequence continues at coordinate 32 of CAYSZC010000192.1, read as the reverse complement.
CAGGCGCGGGCAGGCCCGGTCAGACATCGCCG
>CAYSZC010000191.1:0-2514 GCA_964435345.1 uncultured Thermotogaceae bacterium | reverse complement strand
CCAGGAAGCGGGGCATCGTCGTCCCCACCCTGGCCGAGATGCGCGACCCCGCCTCTGTCAAGCCGGAGACCCGGGGAGAGCTTCGGAACGTCGGGCTGTGGGACGTCCACCCCCGGAACCTGTTCCGCATCACGTGGAAGAACGAGCCGGTCAAGCACGGCGGTGGGTTCGGCGGGGTGAACCACATGACGTTCCCGCCCGAGCTGACCGGGGTCCGGGCGCGGGTGATCGCCCTCGTCGGGAAGTGGTTTCCCACCGGGGCGCACAAGGTCGGGGCCGCGTTTGGGTGCCTGGTTCCGCGCCTCGTGACCGGGCAGTTCGACCCGACCTTCCACCAAGCGGCGTGGCCCTCTACCGGCAACTTCTGCCGCGGCGGGGCGTACAACTCGGCCCTCCTCGGGTGCGACTCGATCGCGATCCTGCCGGAGGGGATGTCCCGGGAGCGGTTCGACTGGCTGCGAACGCTCGCCGGCGAGGTGATCGCCACCCCGGGCTCGGAGTCCAACGTGTGGGAGATCTTCCAGAAGTGCAAGGATCTCCAGGCGACGCGGGACAACGTGATGATCTTCAACCAGTTCGACGAGCCGGGGAACCACCTCTGGCACCACGCGGTCACCGGGCCGGCGATGGAGGAGGTCCTCCGCGCCGAACTGGGACCGGACGGCCGCTACGCCGGGGTCACCCTCACCAGCGGCTCGGCGGGGACCCTCGGATGCGGCGACTACCTCAAGGAAAAGTTCCCGACGAGCAAAATCGCGGTCGGGGAGTCGCTGCAGTGCCCGACCTTGCTCCGGGCAGGGTTCGGAAGCCACAGGATCGAGGGGATCGGGGACAAGCACGTCCCGTGGATCCACAACGCCCGGAACACCGACCTCGTGATTGCCGTGGACGACGAGGCCCCGATCAGCCTGATCCGCCTGTTCAACGAGCCGGCCGGGCAGGAGTACCTGCTGCGTCAGGGGGTGCCTCCCGCGCTCGTGAACAACCTCGGGCTCGTCGGCATTTCCGGGGCGGCGAACCTGCTGTCGGCGATCAAGCTCGCGCACTACTACGAGCTCACCGAGCGCGACGTGGTGCTGACCGTGCTCACCGACTCGATGGAGCTCTACAAGAGCCGGCTCGCCGAGCTGCGCGACGAGCGGGGACCGTACACGACTACCCAGGCCGCGGTGGACCATGCGCGGTGGCTCCTCGGGGCGACAACCGACCACATGGCCGAGCTCTCCCACTGGGAGCGCAGGCGAATTCATAACTTGAAATACTTCACCTGGGTCGAGCAGATGGGGAAGTCGGTCGCGGAGCTCGACGCCCAGTGGCACGACTGGCCGGAGTACTGGGGCCGGATCCACGCCCAGGCGGCCGAGATTGACGAGCTGATCGGCGAGTTCAACCGTCTCACCGGGTTTTGCGCGTCCCGATGACACAGCGCGGTTGGCGTTCGGCGGCGAGCCGGCCCGGTGGCCCTTCGCTCAGGCGGAGCGGTTCGCCTTGGTCACGTAGTCGTCGAGAAAGAGGACGGTGAGGTTACCCGGCTTGGCCTTCTTGAGCCGTCGGTCGTTCGCGAGCAGCGCGGTCGCCCCCTCCGCGACGCAGGTGGCCACGATCAAGGCGTCGGGCGTGCGCAAGCCGTGTCGGGCTCGGAGCCGAGCGGCTTCGTGGACGATTCGGAAGTCGGGAGCGATAACTTGGGTGTGGGGCAACCCCAGGAGAAACGCAGCGCAGGCCTCGGCCCGCTCCTCCTCTCCATCTGCGAACGGCTTTGTGAGGAGCTCCGTAACGGAGATCGCCGACACGACCGCGGAGAGCCCTCCCTGGGCGAGCGCCCGCACCGTGGCCTCGGTGAGATCGGCGTAGGGGGACACGCCCTCCAAGTGGTAGATCAAGAAGGACGTGTCCAGGCCGACCGTGCGATGGCGGGCAAGTTCGACCTGGAATTCCCTCACCCGCGCCATGCGTTCCGCTCGGCCTCAAGATGGTGGGCGATCTCGTCGGGGGTCCGTCCCCATGTGCCCGAGAGCATGCCGCGGGTGATGCGCGCATACTGTGCGGCCGGGACGAGCACCACCTTCCCTCCTTCCATGGTCACCAGCAGGGGATCTCCCTCGTGGAGGTCCAGGGCATCCCGGATCTCCTTGGGAAGGACCATCTGCCCACGCTTCCCAAGTCTGATCTCCTTTCGATTGGTCATACACATCGCCTCCGATCTGATCTTAGGGCGCTTGGTCAGAGCGGTCAATGTTTGGACGCCCTCCATGGGCCGGATGGGCCACGCGTTGGGGTAGGCATGGTCAACTCGCGGGGCCATGAACCCCCCTTTCTTCGTGCGGATTGCCGATGTCGCGCCCCGCGGCGAGGAAGAGGCTCTGGTGTCGGTGAGCAGCCCGTGTGGGAAACCCGGGGCCGCGCCGTGGCACGCGGGCCTTCGGCTCACGGACTCCCGCTCTCTCGCAAGTTCATGGGGTTCGTTCACCGCCGAGGACGCCGAGATCGCAGAGAAAGGCAGGGTCTGGGATT
>CAYSZC010000190.1:0-2533 GCA_964435345.1 uncultured Thermotogaceae bacterium | reverse complement strand
CCCCGAGCGCGTCCTCGAACCCCGGGTTCCGCAAGTGTTGGGCCTGGCCCACGGTGAACTGGGCGTTGAGGGTGGCGGAGGTGGCGCCGATGCCGGTGGCGGGGAGGGTGGTCACGGTGGGGGCTACTTGGGCCATGGCAGCGAGGCTCACCCCGAGAACGACCGCCACCGCTCTTAAGACAGCCACCCTGCCTCCCTTGTTCCCACCCCGCCCTCTGCGGTAGACCGACTCTACCGGGGGACCGGCGGGCGATCAACTCGCGGTTGCTTCAATGGGGGAACACTGCCCCGAAGCTGGCCGCAGCCGGCTTGGATCCCGGCGCCGCGGGAGCGGCGTACGGTGGCGTCCACCCCTGCCTCGACGAGGGCTCGGCGGAACGCGTCCACCCGCGCATCGTCAGGCCGGGCGTAGGGAAGCCCTGGCGCTGGGTTGAACGGGATCAGGTTCACGTGGGCCAGCCTCCCCCGGAGGCGCCCGGCCAGAGCCCGGGCCTGTTCCGGAGCATCGTTCACCCCGGCGAGGAGGACGTACTCGTAGCTCACCCGGCGGCCGGTGGCCTCGGCGTACAGGTCGGCCGCGGCGAGGACCTCCGCGATCGTCCACCTCCCCCCGAGCGGCACGAGCTCCGCCCGCAGCCCGTCGTCCGGGGCGTGGAGGGACACCGCCAGGTTCACTTGCAGTGCTTCCCCGGCGAGACGGAGGATCCCCGGGACCACCCCCACGGTGGACACGGTGATCCGCCGGGCGCCGAGGGCGAATCCGCGCCGGTCGTTCAGGTTGCGGATCGCCTTCAGCGTGGCGTCGTAGTTGAGGAGAGGCTCGCCCATCCCCATCACCACGAGGTGGGTCACCCGTTCCCCTTCCGCCCGGAGCGCCCGGGCGAAGTGGAGGACCTGGGCCGCGATCTCGCCCGGGGAGAGGTCCCGCACGTAGGGGGCCGTCCCGGTGGCGCAGAACGGGCAGCCGACCGGACACCCGACCTGGGTCGAGACGCACACCGTGCGCCGATCTTCCTCGCGGATCAGCACGGCCTCGACCGACAACCCATCCCGGAGGGAAAGGAGAACCTTCTCCGTCCCCTCGTCGTCCCCGTGCCGGGCCGTCGGAGTGGGGTACCCGATGACGAACGCCTCCCCAAGGCGCTCGCGCAGGGGCTGAGGGAGGCTCGTCATCTCCGCGAACTCGGTGGCGAGGCGACGCCAGACCCATTCCCAGACCTGCCGGACCCGAAACGGCGGCTCGCCCCAGGTCGCGAGGGCCTGGGAGAGATCGGAAAACGACAGATCGAGAAGAGGCCTTGCCATCGCCCGGATTATAGACACCGGTTGCCTTGCCTGATGGGGGCAGCTATCTTTCCATTCGCCGTGAGCGAGCTGCGGATCGTGGGGGGCACGGTCGTCACCCCGCGGGGGACGCGAGTGACCGACGTCGTCGTGCGCGACGGGCGGATCGTTCGGGTGGGCAAGGCCCGGGCGGTGGGGGAGGCCGTGTCCGCGCGGGGCCTCGTCGTGCTTCCCGGGGCCGTGGATGCCCACGTGCACCTGGACCTCCCCGTGGCCGGGACCCGGTCGGCCGACGACTTCGCGAGCGGGACCCTGGCCGCCGCCTGCGGCGGGGTGACGACGATCATTGACTTCACCGTGGGGGCGCCCGGGCTGTCGCTCCCGGCCGCGGTGGAACGACGTCTCTCGGATGCACAGGCAGCCGTAGTTGATTATGCCCTCCACGTCGAACTGGTCGGCTGGACCCCGGACAGGGTGCACGAGATCTTCGAGGTGGCCGAGCTGGGCCTCCGTTCATTCGGGGAGATCTTCATGACCTACAGCGAGACGAACCGCCGCACCCCGCTCGGGCACATGAAAGTCGCCATGGAGGCAATCCGCAAGATCGGCGGGACGGCCATGGTCCATGCAGAGACGGACGAACTGGTTCAGTCGGAACGCGGACCGTACCCGGCAGCCCGGCCCGCCCTTGCCGAGGAGACCGCGATCGCGCAGGTCGGGGCGCTGGCCAAGAGGACCGGCTGCCGAACCTGCATCGCTCACATTTCGAGCGCGCAGGGGCTCTCCGCCTTGCTCGCGGCCAGAAAGCAGGGGGCGCCGATCCAGGGCGAGACCTGCCCGCAGTATCTCCTTCTTGATGAGCGGGTCTACGCACGAAAGGACGGACATCTCTTCTCGGTCGTCCCTCCGCTGCGAACCGAGGAGGACCAACAGGCGCTGTGGGCCGCCCTGGAGGCTGGAGAACTCGACCTTGTATCCACTGACCACTGCCCGTTCACGCGCGCCCAGAAGGACGCGCACCGGGACGAGCCAGCAAAACTCCCATCCGGCCTCCCCGGGGTGGAGACACTGCTGCCTCTCCTCTACTCCGAAGGGGTGGGAAAAGGGCGCATCCCGTTGGCTGCGCTCCCGCGACTCCTCAGCGAGGGGCCGGCCCGGGCGTTCGGGCTGTGGCCACGGAAAGGGGCGCTCCGCGCCGGGGCGGACGCCGACCTCGTCCTCCTCGACCCCGCCGCACGGTGGACCATTC
>CAYSZC010000189.1:0-2539 GCA_964435345.1 uncultured Thermotogaceae bacterium | reverse complement strand
CACCAGTTCCACGCCGTGAACGTGGCGGTCGAGGAGACGCTGCGCGCGGCACAGGCGGCGGCGGAGCGGGTGGCCGACGTGCCAGGGCGCTACGAGGCCGGACTGCGGCCAGGCGGCGAGCCGGGCGACCGCCGCGTCGGCGTGGTCTGGCATACTCAAGGCTCGGGTAAGAGTCTGACGATGGCCTTCTACGCCGGACGGATGATCCTGCATCCGGCGATGGGGAACCCGACCATCGTGGTGCTCACCGACCGTAACGACCTCGACGACCAGCTTTTCGGCACCTTCGCCCGCTGCCATGACCTCCTGCGGCAGCCGCCGGTGCAGGCGGGGAGCCGTGCCGATCTGCGCGCGAAGCTCCGAACCGATGTTGGCGGCGTGGTGTTCACGACCATCCAGAAGTTCATGCCGCCTACGGCGGCACCCGCACCCCCTGTCTGCGCCGCGGGCGCGGCAGGCAGGCGACCATCTCCCATTGGGAGAGGGAGGAGCGAAGCGGAGGGTGAGGGTGACTGGCACATGCCAGTCTTGTCGGATCGGCGGAACATCGTCGTCCTCGCCGACGAGGCGCACCGCAGCCAGTACGATTTCATTGACGGGTTCGCCCGCCACATGCACGACGCCTTACCGAACGCCTCGTTCATCGGCTTCACCGGGACGCCGATCGAGCTTACGGACAAGAACACGCGGGCCGTGTTCGGTGACTACATCAGCGTCTACGACATCCAGCGCGCTGTAGCGGACGGTGCAACGGTCCCCATCTACTACGAAAGTCGGCTCGCGAAGCTCGCGCTCGCCGACGCCGAGAGACCGAGGATTGACCTCGACTTCGAGGAGGCGACCGAAGGGGAGGAAGTCGAGCGCAAGGAGAAGCTCAAGACCAAGTGGGCGCAACTCGAAGCGGTGGTTGGTTCTCCGCTGCGCCTGAAGGTCATCGCTCGCGACATCGTGGAACACTTCGCGAAACGCCTCTCGGCGATGGAGGGGAAGGCAATGATCGTCTGCATGAGCCGCCGTATCTGCGTCGAGCTGTACCGCGAGCTGGTGGCGCTGCGGCCGGAGTGGCAGGGCAAGGACGACGAACATGGCGCGCTCAAGGTCGTGATGACGGGCTCGGCGAGCGATCCCCTCGACTGGCAGCCGCACATCCGCAACAAGCCGAAGCGCGAGACCCTGGCGGCGCGGTTCCGCGACCCGGCGGACCTGTTCCAGATTGTCATCGTCCGTGACATGTGGCTCACCGGATTCGATGCGCCGAGCTTGCACACGCTGTACGTGGACAAGCCGATGCGCGGGCACGGACTGATGCAGGCGATCGCCCGCGTGAACCGCGTGTTCGGCGACAAGCCGGGCGGTCTCGTCGTTGACTACCTCGGCCTCGCCGACGAGCTGCGGCGGGCGCTGGCGACCTACACGGAGAGCGGAGGCACGGGCGAGACGGCGCTCGATCAGGCCCAAGCCGTGGCGTTGATGCTGGAGAAGTACGAGGTCTGCCGGGGCATGTTCCACGGGTTCAGTTGGGCACGGTGGGCCACGGGGACGCCGCAGGAGAGACTGGCCCTCCTGCCGGCGGCCCAGGAACACGTCCTGGCGCAAATGGACGGGAAGGCGCGGCTCCTGCGCGCGGTGACCGAGCTATCGCAGGCGTTCGCGCTCGCCGTGCCGCATGAGAAGGCTCTCGCCGTTCGAGACGACGTCGGCTTCTTCCAAGCTGTACGCTCCGTGCTCGCCAAGGGTGCTACGGTGGACCGCAAGACCGATGAAGAGCTTGACCACGCCATCCGGCAGATCATCTCCGAGGCCATCGTCTCCGATGACGTCGTTGATCTCTTCGCCGCCGCGGGCCTCAAGAAACCCGACATCTCGATCCTCTCCGAGCAGTTCCTCGCCGAGGTGCGCGGCATGCCGCAGAAGAACCTTGCCGTCGAGCTCCTGCGCAAGCTCCTGTCGGGCGAGATCAAGACGCGCCGCCAGCGCAACGTCGTCCAGGCGCGCTCATTCGCGGAGATGCTGGCGCAGACGATCCGCAAGTACCAGAACCGGGCGATCGAGACGGCCCAGGTGATCGAGGAGCTAATCCAGCTCGCCAAGGACATGCGGGCGGCGAACGCCCGCGGCGAGGAACTGGGGCTGTCCGAAGACGAAGTCGCATTCTACGACGCGCTGGAGACCAACGACAGCGCTGTCCAAGTTCTGGGCGATGCGACCCTGCGTACCATTGCCCGCGAGCTGGTCCAGACGGTTCGGAACAACGTCACCATTGACTGGACCCTTCGCGAGAACGTCCGTGCCCAGCTGCGGGTGCTTGTGAAGCGGATCTTGCGGAAGTACGGCTACCCACCGGACAAGCAGGAGAAGGCGACGCAGACGGTTCTGGAACAGGCAGAGGTGTTGTCGGCTGAATGGGCGGCGGCCTGAGATCATCGGAGGGGATGACGGACCTGACAGCCCGTGTGGGAAAGCCGGGGGCCGCGGACCCGTGGCACGCGGGCCTTCGGCTCACGGATTCCCGCTCTCTCGCAAGGCGAAGTTCATGGGG